>JAHCKB010000508.1 GCA_026125985.1 Bradyrhizobium sp. | reverse complement strand
AGTGGATCGAGCCGCCGGAGTGGCTCGGCGCCGCGCGCTCGACGCGCTATCCTTTCCACCTGATCTCGGCACAGCCCCCTGGTCGTCTCCATAGTCAGCTCGACTATGGCCGCGTCGCTCAGGCCGGAAAGCAGTCGGGTCGCGAACCGCTGATGATAAATCCGGCCGATGCCGGACGGCTTGGTTTGAAGGATGGCGACACGGCTCTTGTGTACAATGCGCGTGGGCGCTGTCTGGCCGGCGTGCGCACAACAGATGATGTGCGCCCCGGCGTCGCCGTGCTCTCAACCGGAGCCTGGTATCAGCCAATCGAATCGGCGGAAGGCCCGCTTGAAATCGCCGGCAATCCGAATGTGCTGACGCTGGACGTCCCGGCCTCGGCTTTTTCCGGCGGCTGCGCGGCCCACACCTGCCTGGTTGCGGTCGAACGCTACGACGGCAACGCGCCGCTTCCGCAGTTCAGCATGCCGGAGCGCGTCTTGCTTGCCTGATGCGGCGCTGCCACCGGATTGTGATCGCCTCCGTCGTCCTGGGAGAATGCCATGAAAGCCGTCGTAATCCACGCTGCGCGCGATCTGCGGGTCGAGGAGCGCGAACCGGAGAAGGTGGGGCCTGGCCAGGTCGAAGTCGCCATAGAGGCGGGCGGTATCTGCGGCTCCGACCTGCACTACTTCAACCATGGCGGCTTCGGCACGGTGCGAATTCGGGAGCCGATGATCCTCGGTCACGAGATCGCGGGCACGATCAAGGCGACCGGCGCCGGCGTTTCCGGATTGGCGGTCGGTGACCGCGTGGCCGTTTCCCCGAGCAGGCCCTGCAATGCCTGTGGGTACTGTCTGCGCGGCATGCAAAATCAATGCGTGAACATGCGCTTCTATGGCAGCGCCATGCCGATGCCGCACATTCAGGGCGCATTTCGGCAGCGCCTCGTCGCCGAGCAATGGCAATGTCACCGTGTGGGCGCGGGCATCTCGATCAACGAGGCCGCCTTTGCCGAGCCGTTCGCCGTCACCCTGCATGCGGTGGCGCGCGCCGGATCGCTGCTGGGAAAACGAGTTCTCGTCACCGGCTGCGGTCCGATCGGGGCGCTCACCATCATCGCGGCGCGTGCGCACGGCGCGCGGGAAATCGTGGCGACCGACGTGATGGATGCGGTGCTGAAAAAGGCGGAACAAGTCGGAGCCGATCGTACCATCAACGTGGCGAACGTGCCGGAACAGTTGGGCGCCTACGCGGCCGACAAGGGCTATTTCGACGTGCACTTCGAAGCGTCCGGCAATGAGCGGGCGATCCGTTCGGGCCTCGACGTATTGAAGCCGCGCGGCGTGCTGCTGCAGCTCGGGCTCGGCGGGGACATATCCATTCCGCAGAACACGGTGGTCGCCAAGGAGATCGAGGTGCGCGGGACGTTCAGGTTCCACGAGGAGTTCGGTCTCGCCGTCGACCTCATCAACCGGCGTGCCGTCGACATGAAGCCGCTGCTGACGGGCTCCTATGGACTCGACGACGTGCAAACGGCCTTTGAATTGGCGGGCGACCGCAGCCGGTCGATGAAGGTGCAATTGTCCTTCTGACGATTGGCGCCAGGCTGCCGACAATCGCGCATGCGACGGTGGTTGCGGCAGCATCTACGCCGAATGGGATCGTCGGTCAGTCCGGATCGGCGGCGTCGGGTAATGCCGTTTCTCGATGGGGCGATTTTTCTGCCGGAAGCGCGCGCGGAAAGTTTT
>JAHCKB010000507.1 GCA_026125985.1 Bradyrhizobium sp. | reverse complement strand
TCGATCCGTCGCCGGAGATGCTGGAAGCCGCACGGCGCGCGACCGCACAATGGGCGGACCGCATCCGGCTGCACGAAGGGTACATCGACGCTGCCCCCGACGGGCCGTTCGACGGCGCGGCGTGCCTGCTGACGATGCACTTCGTCCCACGTGACCAGCGCCTTGCGACGCTCTCGGCGGTGCGCCGGCGCCTGCGGCCGGGCGCTCCCTTTGTAATGGCCCACATGAGCTACGCCCAGGACGACCCCAGCCGTGATCGATGGTCGAAGCGAAACGCGGCGTTCAGCGTCTCCAATGGCATGGACGCCGCTATGGTCGAGAAGGGCCGTCAGGGCATCCTCGAACGGCTGCCCATCCTCGCCCCCGATGAGGAGGTCGCGCTGTTCGAGCAGGCGGGCTTTGCCGGCAGCGAGCTGTTCTACGCCGCCTTCGGCTTCCGCGGTTGGGTGGGTTACGGCTCTTAGGTCGCATCATCGTTGCGGTGTTGACGCGATCTGAAGGGCGTCCTTGGGCAGCTCTTTGTTTTGGCATAGCAGCGTGGATAGGTCGTCCTATCTGATCACCTCACGAAGCACAAATCGTCTCATTACTGGCATCTGGCTGATGCGCGTGTGGTCACTCTTCCGAATAGATTGAATAGTCGTCATCGCGTCGGTGTGTTGGAAAAGTAAATATCCAATCGTAGATGCGACCGTTGTCATGACAAAGATTGCGGAAGGGAAAAAGATCAAGAGTCCAATGCGCTGGGTTGTTTGTATCGGATCAATGACAACTACGAAAGCGCCAACAAGAAATCCGACAGCCGCAAGAGCAGTCGCCACTAGTAACCGAGGAACCGTAACCACGGAGAGCTTGCGCAGTTCGTCCTTAGTACTTTGCGTTTCACTCATGGCGGGCCTCCAGCACTAGCTTACCAGCTTAGCACCAACCCGGCCCCTTTGGGGGAGACATCAAGCTTCGCGCTCCTTTGGTGAGGCTGTTTGACTTGCCCCTGTCAGCCCCAACCGCTAAGCCCGCCCATCGTCCTTTGGAGTTGCACCATGACCGACCTCATCCTCGTCACCGGCGCCTCCGGCTTCGTCGGCAAATGGTGCGTGGTCAAGCTCCTGGAGAAGGGCTACCGCGTCCGCGGCACGGTCCGCTCAGAAGCCAAGGCCGCGCAGGTGCGCGAGACTGTGGGCGCCCTCGTTGGCGCTGAGGCGATGGCCCGGCTCGATCTCGTCCAGGCCGATATCCTCGACGACAAGGGCTGGCCCGAGGCCATGGCCGGCGTCGCGGCGGTCATGCATGTCGCCACCGTTATCCGCGGCGACGAACCGCGCGACCAGAGCCTCGTCATCCGGCCCGCGCTCGAAGGCACCGAGCGCATCCTCAAGGCGACACACGCCGCCGGCATCAAGCGGCTGATCGTCACCTCCTCGATCGCTACCGTCGGCTATGGGCACGGCCACACGACCGGCACGCGCACCTATGACGAGACCCATTTCACCAATCTCGACAACATGCGCTGGACCTGGGCCTACTGCATCGGCAAGACCAAGGCGGAGCGTCTCGCCTGGTCGCTCGCCAAGGACTTCGGGCTCGAAATGACCACCATCCACCCGGGCGCCATCATCGGCCCGGCGCTCGATGAGGACGCCTCGATCTCGGTGGGCATGGTCGGCGGCCTGCTCGACAACTCGACCCCCGCGCTGCCCAGCAACGGCTTCTCCATCGTCGATGTCCGCGACGTGGCCGACATGCATGTCGCG
>JAHCKB010000506.1 GCA_026125985.1 Bradyrhizobium sp. | reverse complement strand
CGCAGCCGGTCAACCTCGGTGAGCGCCGCATGCAGCTTCTCGTCGGCCTCGCGGCGCTGGCTGACGTCGCGGAACACGATGACCGCGCCAACCACGACGCCGCGGTCGCGGATCGGCGTCGAGGTATATTCGACCCACACCGTTGTCCCGTCCTTGCGCCAGAATACTTCGCCTTCGACGGTGTGGACCGCGCCGTCGCGGAACGCCGCATAGATCGGGCAATCGTGATCGGGATAGTGGGTGCCGTCGGGATAGCTGTGGTGGACGATGGTGTGGATCTCCTTGCCGACCAGTTCCTCGGCGGCCCAGCCCAGCATTCGCTCGGCTGCCGGATTGACGAAGGTGGTCTTGCCCTCGGCATTGACCCCGTAGATGCCTTCGCCGGCCGCGCGCAGGATGAGTTGATTTTCGCGCTCGATGTCCTGGAAGACGCGCTCGACGCGCTGCCATTCCGCAAGCCCGCTGCGCATGTGATCCTCGGCCGTGGCGTCGACATAGCGCCGCCGCCGTTCTTCGAGGTCGCTCATGCTAAGCAGCATCAGCATGCGGTCCTCGTGCGGGATCCGCGATCCCGTATATTCCAGGCGCAATTGCTGCCCGGTCGCGTGGCGCGGGGTCAGCGAGTTGGTCCAGTAGGAGCCCCTGTCGAATACGGCCTGGGTGAACACGATCAGTGCGGGCAACTGTCCGGCGTGCAGCGTGGTGATTTTGGTTTCGCGCAGCAGGGCGCGATCGTAACCCAGCAAGGCACAGGCTGCGGGATTGGCGTCGACGATCTGGTCGGCCTGGGGGTCGAGCAACAGAGTGGCCTCGGCCAGATGATCGAAGGCGAGCGTGCGAAGGTCGGCTTCTCGTTCGCCAACACCTAAGCCTCGTTGCGGGATCTCCATTGAAGAACTCCGAAATCTCGTAATTTATCTACGAATTCTCGTATACTACGAATTTTCGTGACGGCTCGTCAATTCCAGAACCCCTTCATCCCACTAGATAATTTCACATTCCCGGGCATGGCACGCTCTTTGCTGCGACTGCGTTAGCAACAGGCAGGAGGCGTCATGTCCACCTTCGACAATCCCTTCGATCCCAATCGCAGGCTTCGCAGCGGTGGCTGCAGCTGCGGCAGGCATATCAGCGAGGCAGAACATCAGGCGGACCTGCAGTTGCAGGTGCAGCCGTCGCTCGAAAGCGAGGAGAAGCGCTACGAGGGCGTGGTCGCATCCGCAGTGATGCGCGCGATGTTTCCGCAGGATGCCGCCCGCCGCGCTTTCCTGAAATCGGTCGGTGCGGCAACCGCCGCTGCGGCCCTTTCGCAGTTCTTCCCGTTGAAGACAGCTACCGAAGCGTTTGCGCAAGGCGGACCGCTGGAGAAGAAGGACCTGAAGGTCGGCTTCATCCCGATCACTTGCGCGACGCCCATCATCATGGCTGCGCCGATGGGGTTCTATTCGAAGAACGGGCTCAACGTCGAAGTGATCAAGACGGCCGGCTGGGCTGTCGTCCGCGACAAGACCATCAACAAGGAATACGATGCGGCGCACATGCTCTCGCCCATGCCGCTTGCGATCACCATGGGCGTGGGCTCCAGCGCGTTGCCCTACACCATGCCGGCGGTGGAGAACATCAACGGCCAGGCCATCACGCTCTCGATCAAGCACAAGGACAAGCGTGACCCGAAGACCTGGAAGGGCTTCAAGTTCGCGGTGCCCTTCGACTACTCGATGCACAATTACCTGCTGCGCTACTATCTCGCGGAG
>JAHCKB010000505.1 GCA_026125985.1 Bradyrhizobium sp. | reverse complement strand
ACAGCGCCACAAGGCAGGTCAGCGTCATGAAGAACCCGATATCACAGCCGGACATGCGACCATGTTGAAGTACGCGCGCGCATGATGGCCGGTTTCAACTTCTGCTTCTGTTCTGCCTGAAGAAAAAGCGAGAATTTCGGCCTTTTCTCTCCGCGTTCCTGTGCCATATTGACGACCCGACAGCGCTTCTTCGCCATGGATGACCGAGGCCAATGCCCCAAAATCCCTCTGCTCGCGCCGCAATGGAAATTGAGCTGACCAAACTGTCGTCACCCCGGATTTTCCTGGTTCGGATGCTGGTGTTCCTTGTGCTCTGCGCCCTGGTGATGGTCGTGCTCTACAAGCAGATCGTCGTCGCCTTCTTTGCCAATCCCGGGCTGAACGCACTGATCGGCGCCGTGCTGCTGATCGGCATCATTCTGTCGTTTCGGCAGGTGATCCGGCTCTATCCCGAGGTTGCCTGGGTCAATGGTTTCCGCATCGCCGATCCCGGCCTTGCGGTGGAGCGCCACCCAACCCTGCTGGCGCCGATGGCGGCGATCCTCGGCGGCGAGCGCACCGGGCGAATGACCATCACGCAGCAGACCATGCGGCATCTGCTCGACTCGATCGCCACCCGCCTGGACGAGGCGCGCGACATCTCGCGCTACATGACGGGGCTGCTCGTGTTTCTCGGCCTGCTCGGCACCTTCTGGGGCTTGATCGAGACGGTCAGTTCCGTCGGCAAGGTAATCGACGGACTGAAGGTCGGCGGCGACGCCGGCTCGCTGTTCGATGCGCTGAAGGAGGGCCTCGCCGCTCCGCTCGGCGGCATGGGCATTTCTTTCTCGTCTTCGCTGTTCGGCCTTGCCGGCTCGCTGATCCTCGGCTTCCTCGACCTGCAATCGAGCCAGGCGCAAAACCGCTTCTACACCGACCTCGAGGACTGGCTCGCCACCACCGTGCGCGAATATGCCCGCGACGATGCGACCGGTGCAGGCCCCGGCCTGCAGCAGGCGCTGGACCGGCTGCGCCTCGCGGTGGAGGAAGGCGGAGCCAATCGTAACGCCACCGCCGCGATGGCCAATCTCGCCGAGGCGATCCAGGGACTGGTCGCACACATGCGCACCGAACAGCAGATGATCCGCGAATGGGCCGACGGCCAGGGCGAGCAGAACAGGGAGATCAAGCGTCTGCTCGAACACCTCGCGCGTCAACCCGAGAAGAACTGACCGGACAAGCCAGAGAGAGACGCCGATGGCCCTCGCCCGCGCCCGCCGCAGTGACTCCGGCCTCAACTACTGGCCGGGATTCGTCGATGCACTGTCGACACTGGTGCTGTCGGTCGTGTTCCTGCTCACGGTGTTCCTGGTCGTGCAGTTCTTCCTGTCCCAGGAAGTCACCGGCAAGGACAAGGCGCTGGAGCAGCTCAATGCGAAGATCGCGCAGCTCAACGACCTGCTGTCGCTGGAGAAGCTGTCGAAGCTCAATCTCGACGACCAGGTCGCACAGCTTCGCGCGGGCCTTGCTGCGGCCGAGGGCGAGCGCGACCGCGTCAAGGGCCTTTATGACGGCTTGGCCGGCGCCGGCGATGCGCAGGGCCGCGCCAACGAACTGAACAAGGCGCTCGATTCGGAGAAGCAGGTCAGCGCACGGGCACTGGCGCAGATCGAGGTTCTCAATCAGCAGATCAGCGCGCTGCGTCGCCAGCTCGCCGCGCTCGAGGAGGCGCTGGAGGCTTCCGAGAAACGCGACAAGGAATCGCAAGGCCGCATCGCCGATCTCGGCCAGCG
>JAHCKB010000504.1 GCA_026125985.1 Bradyrhizobium sp. | reverse complement strand
GATGGCATCCTGCCGGAACAGGTTGAAGATAGTCTGGATCGCGGTGCAGGTGTCGGCCCGCAGGGCCAGCATCCCCTCTTCCACCGTCTGCACGCTGGCGCCCCAATGGCGGACCATTCCGGCATCGCGCAGATCGTCGAGCCAGGTGAAGATCTCGCCGTCGCGCAGCACGTCGATCGGAATGCAATGGAGCTGCGCAAGGTCCAGCGTGTCGATACCGAGACGCTGGATCGAGCCGGCGAGGCTGTCCTTGACCTTGTCGCGGGTGTAGCGCGTCATGCCCTCGAACTGCGGACCACGGCCGAGCTTGGTCGCGATAAGAACGCCACTCTTGTCCTTGAACGCCCCGATCCGCTCCTCGGACTGGCCGCCGCCATAGACATCGGCGGTATCCCAGAAGCTCACATCGAGCGAGCGGGCCGCGCGCAGGATATCCGACGCCGTCTGGTCGCTGAGCGGACCAAAATCGCCACCCAACTGCCAGCAGCCGAGGCCGATCTCGCTGACCGAGTAGCCGGTCTTGCCGAGCGTGCGGCTGTTCACGTGCGCAGTTTCCGCGGTGTCATGTCGACACCATTGGCGCGGCCGACATATTCGGGCAGATGCGGCACGTAGTCCGCTGCGCCGTCGCCGCCGGTGGCCACCGCCATGCCGAAGCTGTTCTTGACGGCGTTGCCGATCGGGTTGACCAGCTTCGCGGCGTCGGCCATCGACTCGAGATAGGTCAGGTCCTTGAACGCGTTGGCCAGCGTGAACTTGTGCGCCTCGCGATTGCCCTCGATCGTGTAGCCCATGAAGGTCTGGTAGAAGCCGCAATCCATGCGGCTGCCGCGCAGCACGGAATCGAAGATCTCCGGCGAGAGGCCGGTCTTGGTGGCGAGCGTCATTGCCTCGGCATAGATCGCTGCATAGCCGAGCGAGACGAAGTTGTTGAGGAGCTTCATCTTGTGACCGTCCCCGGGACCGCCCAGATGCACGATCTTGGCGCCGGCCCAGGTGTCGAGCACCGGCTTGATCCGGGCGAAGGTCTCGGGTGTGGCGCCCACCATGGCGCTGAGCTTGCCTTCGGCGGCCTGCACCGGCGTGCCGCCGAGCGGCGCATCGGCAAGTGCGATGCCCACGGCGGCGAGCTCTTCGGCGAGCGCGACAGTGGAGGTCGGATCGGCAGTCGAGCAATCGACGATCACCGAGCCGGGCTTGAGGTGCGCCTTGAGCCCGTCCTTGCCGCGGATCAGCGCTTCCACTTCGCGCGAGCCGGTGACGCACAGGAAGACGATGGAACTGCGTTCCGCCATCTCGCGCACGCTTTTGACTTCCACCGCACCGCGGCTGACGAGATCGTCGACCGGAGCGCGATTGCGATGCGCCGACACGGTGAGGGCATAGCCCTTCTCGACGATGTTCCTAGCCATGCCGTGGCCCATGAGGCCGAGTCCGAGAAAGCCGATGGTTTCAGGCATGTTTCCTCCGGGTGTCGTCATTGTGCCGGCTCGACGGGCCCTCCGCCCGCAGATGGCGCGCCATGAAGGCAAGCTCGATCGAGATCCAGCGGGTGAGATGGTCGCGCAGGGCGGGAGTGGGTGTTGGCAGCGCGGTGGGATCAAGCGAAAAGTAGCCGAGCCCGACCCCGGCAGCAATCACGTCGGCCACCTGCGATTTGGAGAGGCCGAACTGCCGGGCCAGCGCGGCACGGCTGTCGACCGGCGAACCGGTGAGCGCGCCCAGCAGCAGACGGGTGGAGACCGCCCCTGCCCCTTCGCGCGCGCCGAAGAAGGC
>JAHCKB010000503.1 GCA_026125985.1 Bradyrhizobium sp. | reverse complement strand
GTATACACGATTCCGGGTCTCGGCCGACTGACGGTCGATGCCGTGCTGGCGCGCGACTACCCGACAATCCAGGCGGTCATCCTTCTATTCTCCTTTGTCTACGTCATGATCAACCTGGCGGTCGACATGATGTACACGCTGCTCGATCCGAGGATTCGCTACTGATGGCAGACGTGTCCCTTGAATCCCCGGTAGTGGCGGCGCCGGCCAAGCCGGCCGCGGCGCTCCGGAAGCTGCTGCATAATCCCGCCGTCCTGTTCGGTGGAACCGTGATTGCGATCGTGGTGCTGATGGGGCTGCTCGCGCCCTGGCTCGGTACCATCGATCCCACCGAGATCAGTCCGATCGCGCGCAACAAGGTCCCCGGCGCCGAATTCTTCATGCGAACCGATACCGGCGAGCGCATCAAGATGGTCGCGCTGTTCGGAACCGACGGGTTGGGACGCGATGTCTACAGCCGCGTGGTCTATGGCGCGCGCATCTCGCTGCTTGTCGGCGTCTCGGTGGCCGTGATTAGCGTCGCCTGCGGCCTTTTCATTGGGTTGCTTGCGGGATTCTTCCGTATACTCGATGCCATCATCATGCGCATCATGGACGGGCTTATGGCGATCCCGGCAATCCTGCTTGCCATCGCCATGGTGTCGCTGTTCCGCTCCAGCGTGTGGACCGTCATCATCGCCATCACCGTCCCGCAGGTGCCTGGCGTGGTTCGTCTGGTGCGTTCCATCGTGCTCAGCGTGCGCGAGGAACCCTATGTCGAGGCGGCGGTGACGCTCGGCACCTCGACGCCCAAGCTGCTGTGGCGCCACGTGCTGCCCAATACAGTCGCGCCGATGATCGTGCAGGGCACCTTCATCTGCGCCTCCGCCATCCTGGTCGAGGCCATCCTGTCGTTCCTCGGCATCGGCGTGCCGCCAGAGGTGCCGACCTGGGGCAACATCATGGCCGAGGGCCGGCAGGTGTTCAGCCTGTTCCCGCATAACATCATCTATCCCGGCATCTTTCTCGCGATGACGATTCTGGCGGTTAACATAATGGGCGACGGACTGCGCGACACGCTCGATCCAAAAATGGCGAAGCGGGTGTGACGATGACAGGGCCTGTTCTTGAAGTCGCCAATCTTTCCGTTGCCATCAGGGGCGACGGCGACCGGCCGCATGCGGTGCGCGGCATCAACCTCACCGTGGGAGCCAACGAGATCGTCTGTGTCGTCGGCGAGTCCGGTTCCGGCAAGTCGGTGACGGCGCAGGCCGTGATGGGACTGTTGCCGAAGGCCGCGATGGCCGTCGAAAGCGGCTCGATCCGGCTGGAAGGCGAGGAACTCACCACCAAGTCGGACGCCGACCTGCGCGCGATCCGCGGCACCCGCATGGCCATGGTGTTCCAGGAGCCGATGACCGCGCTCAATCCGGTCATGAGCTGCGGCGAGCAGATCGACGAGGTGCTGAGCACTCACACCCAGCTCGATCCGGGGCAGCGCAAGGCCAAGATCCTGGGCATCCTCGAGCGCGTGAAGCTGCCGGAGCCGGAGCGCATCTACGCCTCCTATCCGCACCAGCTCTCGGGCGGCCAGCGCCAGCGCATCATGATCGCCATGGCGCTGGTGCTCGATCCCGTGCTGCTGATCGCCGACGAGCCGACCACCGCGCTCGACGTCACGACACAGGCCGAGATCCTGAAGCTGATCGCCGAGCTGCAGGAAGGCCAGGGCACGGGCGTGCTGTTCATCACCCACGATTTCGGCGTCGTCGCCGAGATCGCCCACCGCGTCGCCGTGCTGCGC
>JAHCKB010000502.1 GCA_026125985.1 Bradyrhizobium sp. | reverse complement strand
CACCCCGGATCGAACAAGCTGCAATCCAACCTCCCGGCACAGCTCCTCAAAGCCGCCATCGAACCTTTCGATGCGGCAAAATTACCAATTCTGACAGGCCTGGAGGACGACGCCGGCGCTTTGCCGACGGGGCCCGTTCTGCTATCGAAGGTGCCGGAAAACACAGTGGATTGCCGATGAATCATTGCATTTTGCGCAACCGTTCAGGAGAGCTTGCGGCGCTGCTGACAGCCGCACTGCTCGCCGCCCAGCCGGCGCTGGCGGCAGGCGAGGAAGGTAACGGAGCTCCGCGGGGAGCGGCAGTTACCGTGCTGAAGGTGGCGAAATACTGCTTCAACGACAATGTCGAGATATCCGGCATCGTGCTGGCGCGGGACGAGACCTCCGTGCGCCCCGAACGGCTCGGCGCCAAGGTCACCGAGATCATGGCGGATGCCGGTGACACCGTGACGGCGGGACAGATACTGGCGCGGATCGCACCGCCAGAGGGCGGCAGCATCGCGGTGCAGGCGCCGGTGGCGGGTCTGATCTCGCAGTCGACTGCCAAGGTCGGCGGCATGGTCGGCGCCAAGGGCGAAGCGCTGTTCAACATCGTCACGCGTAGCGAATACGACCTCGTCGGCATGGTCCCGGTGAAGGACATCGCCAGGCTGCAGGTCGGCCAATCCGCGCGGATCAAGATCATCGGCGCGGGTGAGGTCGACGCGAAGGTGCGCCGCATCGCGCCCACCATCGAGCCGAACAGCCAGCTCGGCCAGGTGTTCATCGGCATTACCCCGGCACGTCGCTTCCTGATCAATTCGAGCGGCCGCGCCATGATCAAGACCGGGCAGAGCTGCGGCATCGCCGTTCCCCTCACCGCGATCCTCTACGGCAATGCCGGCACCGTGGTGCAGGTGGTGCGCCGCGCCCGCATCGAGACGCGGCGCGTCGAGACCGGACTGATGGCCGCGGGTCAAGTCGAGATCAAGGAAGGCCTGCAGGAAGGCGACACCGTCGTCGCGCGCGCCGGCGCGCTCCTGCGCGAAGGCGACCCGGTGCGTCCGGTGACGGTGGCCGCGGAAAAGAAGTAGCCGCCCAAGCACTCCGCCCCGACGGACTCCATGGCGAGCATCCTCCGCGAAGGATGCCCGCCGTGACGAGTCCCTGGCCGTTCCCGCTACTGTGCAAAGGCATTTCCGCTCTGGATGGAGCAGGACGGCGATCCCGTGCTCACATTGTCCAGCTCGAACATCGAGCCGTCGGGCCCCCTGCGCTTGATCTTGGCGCCTCCCGCCTTGGCGTCGATCACCGACAATGAGCAGCTGGTGAATGCCGCATCGAAGGTTGCGATGTACTGCCGGGCGCCGCTCGCGAATGCCTCAACGCCGACGAGCCTGTTGCCCTGCAGGCTGACGTTCCCGCCGCGCGAACCGGCTTCCCCCGGCCCGCGTTCGTGCCCCCGCGAGGTTTTCCTGCCGCGCAACTGCATGCGCACAAAGGTGCGCCCTGTGCTGCTGATATAGATCACCCGAGTGTTGATATTCGAAAAGCTCATCTGGGTCCCGTCCGCGCGCTTGCCGCTACCGGACGTGCTCCACGACAGCGTAACGGTCTTGTTGAGCGCTGCCGGCGGCGCACCGGCTACGGCCGGGCTGAAGACCAGGAGGCCCGAGAAAAACACGGAAAGAGAAACTGGATTGCGGACCAGCGCGAATTTCATGCATCCCCCCAAGCCGCGACATTGACGCGGATTGTGAAGGCTAGCGTTCGAAGCAATTCCCCGCAATCGGGAGTACTACCAACACATACCGCGATGCGGC
>JAHCKB010000501.1 GCA_026125985.1 Bradyrhizobium sp. | reverse complement strand
TCACGATGGGAACGGCCGCGAGGCACTCGGCGTGACAGAGGCGGATCCTGGGATTCCCGGGATGTTGATCATCTGCGTGAACGCCGAGCTGATCGCCGATCGGGACTACCTCAAGCGATCGACAATAGCGCATGAGTTTGGCCATGCCGTGTTCGACGGTCCATCGATGCTGCGTCAAGCGGGCAAGCCTGCCTTCTCCATGGTGACGCCGGACGAGAGCCATCTCGAGACAGCTGTCCCGGGGCGCAAAGGAGCCGACTGGCGCGAGTTCCGTGCGAACGAGTTCATGGGAGCGCTTCTGGTCCCGCGCTCAGTGCTTCAGCGAGAAATGGTCCGCCACTCCATCGCGTCTGGCCTCCCACTGTTTTACGCGGGCGAGAGCGAGCCTGTACTACGCAAGACGAGCGATCCCAGCCGCATCGAAGGATTGCTCATCGACCTCGGCGAACGGTTCGGCGTGTCCGCAACGTTCATCGAGTATCGCCTGCATCGATACGGACTCGTGCACTAGGACCACGGCATGGCGCGCGCGATGACGCTGAGGGGCTCATTCGCGTGCACCATGACTGTTTGACGCAATGAGGCAACGGAGGGGAACGTGCCACTGCCACAGAAGCGCTGGTTTCGCTTGGCCGAGGTCGCGAAGCGCTGGTCGATGGCTGTATCGGATCTCGAGGATTATGCCCTCGACGAGATGCTGCAGCTTGCTGTGTTCGTCGTCGATCTGCCGGCGGAGATGGGCAGCTGGGAAGCGGACGGAACGCGCGAATGTGTCTCGGTGCAGGATCTGCCGATCCTGAACGGCCCGCAGGAGCTGCTGCGAAGCAGCCTGCTGACGATCTTCCGCGATGGGCAAGCCGAGGTTCGGGCATTTCGGCAGCAAGAGCCCAAGACCTACCTGCACGTCAGATTTGATGTGAGCGGCATCCTCGTGCGGCGCGACGATCTGATCGTGACACGCGAGGAGCGGGACCGCTTCGAGCGCGAACATGGTGCAACGTCGGCGCCTGAACCTCTGCCCGTTGCAGAGATCTCACACAACGATGACTTCACCAAAGTCTGCGTAGCCGGCGAGTGGCATAGCTTTGGACCAAAGCAGGCCGCCGTGCTGCGTCTGCTCAAACTTGCGAGTGAAGCGGACGATCCATGGCGCGATGGCAAGCGGCTGCTGGGCGACGTTGGCGCGACGACGCTGCGGGTCGCCGACCTGTTCAAGCGCCGGCCCGTATGGCGCCAACTCGTTCAGGCCGATGGGAAAGGGAGCTATCGCTTCGCTGTAACGGCACTGTCGCCTGAGCGCCGACGTATCCGACTATTCCGTAGGGCCGGTCACCTGGTGCCGAACAGGGGCGCCGCCAAGATGGGAACGCTGACGCAAATCCGATAGCGTTCTGCGGCGTCATCCAACTGAGCAGTGTCCGGCGCAGCTTAAGCCGCGCGGACGCTCGGCTTTTTGCGATGAACTCGCCTTCGAGCACGCTCAAGCCCAGCAAAATCCTCCCGGTCATTCATGCGCGCGGACACGGCTTTTGGGCTTATCCACAGGGGTGGGACGCTCGTCCCACCGTCGTCCCCCTCTGTCCCCCTCAGATCCCACCGTCGTCCTGTACTTGGTCACCACCTAGTCTACACGACATCCCACCCTCTCGTGTTCGATCTTGCCCCCGTCATTGAACGGTCGGGATCGAAGCGATGGAACGGATCGAATGTCTCAGCAGCAAACTGTTGGCACGACGCTGGGGACTGAGCCCTAGCACGCTCGAGCGCTGGCGGCATAAGAGGAAGGGTCCGCCGCATCTGAAGATCGGCGGCCGCGTCCGCTACC
>JAHCKB010000500.1 GCA_026125985.1 Bradyrhizobium sp. | reverse complement strand
ACGGCGGCGGCGTCAGCGCCGGCGAAGTCAATCGCGACTGGCCCATCAGCGAGAAGGGCATCGCCTGGCAGTTGCGCTTCTGGTGGCGCCTTCACCGCATTCACGGTCCGGAGAAGATTGTCGACGCAGGCAAGCTGCTTGAGCTCGAGAAGGCCCTCTGGGGTGCGGCCGGCGAGACTCGCCCCGGCAGAAGAAACGGCAGCACCGCCTTCCCCTGCAAAGTGTTGATCCGCGTGCATGGGTGGCGTGGTCTCGAGCTGAAAGCCGTTCAGGAACTTCGGCGTCTGCGGAACAAAAGGGGCGAGTTTTACAAGAGATGGAGGTGGCTACAGGAGTTCGTCAAGGTCAGCTATGCCCTGTTTCCGGCAATCGGCACGACGAGTGGTGACGAGGTGACGAGCAAGCCCCGGGAGGTAGCACTGCCGACGCTCGAAGCACTGGTCTCCGTTGATCTTTCCGGCCTCGATGACCCTCAGCGCAAGGAAGAGGTCGAGACCGTCAAGAAGGAGGTCTACGCCGCGATCGATTGGTGGGCGAGCTTTGGCGGACTCGGTGGACGAACGCGCCGTGGCCTCGGGGCTGTCAAGGTCGAGCGTCTTCCGGCGGGTGTCGCTGACGACGCGGTGGGCAAAGCCATCAAACACGAGTCCGAGACACGCGAGCCTGCCTGGCGATCGCTGCTAGGGGCGGAGGGGTTCACCATCATCCCGCCGGTGCAGGAGACAGACATCGCCAACTTCGGCTGCCGCCGCATCGTTGCTTGCGCCCAATCGACCAGCGCGCTGGATGCTTGGAAGCGGTCCATCGAACTGCTGCAGAACTTTCGGCAAAAGGTCTACTTTGCGCGGGATAGCTCGTATGTCCGAAACAGACGGGGTGAATTCGATCTGGACAGCGAAGGGAACAAGATACCCAAGCCTGGTCGCAGTCGCTGGCCCGAGCCGGACGCGGTTCGCCTGTACGCGACCCACCATGGTGCGCGGCATGCTCCAAGGATTGCTGAGTCGGCAATCTGGTTTCCCAGAGTCGGCTTCGGCGCGCCGTTGCAAGTGAACTTCCTCTCGGACACGGTGGCTCCCCACTACCTCCGGAACGCAGTACGAAGTGGATGCGTTGCCAATCTCAGTGCAGAGCCCATCCCGGTCGTCATTGAACCTGAAGGCTCTTCGCGTCTTGCGAGCCCGCTCATTCTCCGCCCGCTCATGGAAATCAACGGCAACGAGGTCTTTTTCAGACCCGGCGGGCTGCTGCTTCCCTGTGCCCACATCGAGGACTTGGAGTTGGTGATGCGGCCTGAAAGCAGGACCGCACCCGACAAGCAGCCATGGCCGAAGGGCTACAAGCTCTCCGAGAAGTTCTCGCTCGGCAAAGGAAAATTTTTCAACGAGCCTCCCGGTCAACCCTTACCGAGGCCGCTCGAGGTAGTGGCCGATGAACAAGCCCGGGCTGGCCGCCGCAGGCTGGAGAACGTGCCGATAGCACTGGCCCTGTTCGTCGACTGGTTCGAGCAGCAATGACGGGGGATTCGGGGCAGTCGCTGAGCGCCGACCCATGCTGGCTGATGGCCTTCACCTTCGGCCCGGTGCAGGAGTTCGTCGCCGCCGCCCGGCGCACCGGGGATTTCTGGTACGCGTCCACGCTGCTGGCCGGGGTCGCTCACGACATCGCCGCCAAGGTTGACGAAGGCGGAGGCGAGCTTCTGTTCCCGGTGGCGGCTGCCGATGGCGGCGAGTCGGTCGCCTCGAACAAGGTCGTGGCGTCGGTGCTGACAAAGAATCCCAAGGAGTTCGCGGATCGGGTGATCGACTCCACGCGCGAGGCACTG
>JAHCKB010000050.1 GCA_026125985.1 Bradyrhizobium sp. | reverse complement strand
GTTGTAGGCGCGCGAGCCCTTGCCGAAATCGGGATCGTTGCCGTTGACGGCGTTCTTGTTGAACGCTGCAACCGTCGCCTCTAACCCTGCGGCGTCGATGCCGGCAGCGCGCGCGAGCTCGGCGAGCGTTGCGCCGCGCTTGAGATAACCGGTCTTGAGATGATGGCCGAGCGGCATCGGGAAGGGCGGCACGCAGCCGAGCCCGTATTTGCGCAAGGCATGGTGATCGCAGATCAGGAAGGCAGTGAGTTCATCGCCGGGCTGCGCCGCCTTCACCATCTCCTGCACGAAGTCGTGGTAGGAGTTGCCTTCGTTGGCAAAGCGCTTGCCCTCGCGCGTCACCGCGATCACGCCGGGCTTGGCGCGGTCGATGAAGTGCGGCATCACGCCCTGGCTGCCGTCCTTGCGGGTAGTGATGGAGACCGGCACCCAGGCAGCCGCGTTCGGCAGCGTGTCCTCGATCCGGCCGCCGGCGGATTCCGCCAGCCGCAGGCCGTCGCCGGTATTGCCGACAGGGCCGGGCGAAAAATGTTCGTTTCCGGTCGGCGCGTGCGGAAACATCGCCTTGCGCCTCGCCACGTCATGGGGAAAGCCGCCGCAGGCAAGCACCACGCCGCGTTTGGCGGTGACGCGCACGCGCTTGCCGTTGCGTTCGACGATCGCGCCGCGCACCGCACCGTTCTCGAAGATTAGTTCGCGCACGGGGGAGGAGAGCCAGAGCGGGATTTTCAGGTCGAGCGCGGACTTCGCGAGCCTTCCCGCCAGCGCATTGCCGTTGGTCAGGGTCATGCCGCGGCCGTGGCGCAGCACGTCCATGAAGTGCTTGGAAAGCCGCTTGGCGACATAGACCGCCGAGGTCAACGACTTGGTCGCGCGCATGAAATGAATGATCTCCTTGCCGGAGCCCAGCATCATGCCGAACACGGTGAGTTCCGGCAGCGGCAGGCCGATATCCTTGATCAGCGGCCCAAGCTCGCGCCCGTCGAATGGCCGCGTCACCATGGAGCGGCCGCCCTGCGTGCCGCCCGGCGCTTCGGCGTGGTAGTCCGGAAAGGTCAGCGGCATGTCGAAGCGCAGCGCGGTCTGGCTTGTGAAGAAATCGACCGCTTCCGGGCCGTTACCCAGGAACGCATCGACCCGCGCGGCATCGAAGCTGTTGCCGGCCTCATGCCGCAGATAGGTTCGCGCCTGCTCGGGGCTCTCGACAATGCCCCAGGCCTTCGCCAGCGAGGTGCCGGGAATCCAGAGCCAGCCGCCGGAGCGCGCGGTAGTACCGCCGAATTTCGGCTCCTTCTCGACGATCAGGACTTTGAGGCCGTGATGTCCGGCGGTAACCGCCGCCGACATGCCGGAGCAGCCGGAGCCCGCGACCAGTACGTCGCATTCGTAGGTGTCGGTCTCGTTGCTTGCCACGCAATCTTCCTTGGGAGTTCGGGTCCGGCTCTGCGGCCGGGCGGTGCGGATTGTTGTGAGCGGAAGCGGTGCTGTCAATCGCCCGACGGACATGTGGGTCAAGCGCCCGACGCAGCGACGTTTTGGTATTGCTCCCTTGCCGCGGCGGTTCAAGTCCCGGTCAGAACTGATAGCGGCGAAGGCCGCCGTCGACCGGGATCACCGTGCCGGTGATGTAGCGCGCCTTCGAAGAAGCGAGAAATACGGCGAGCGCGGCGAGGTCTTCAGGTTCGCCCCAATAGCCAAGTGGAATCTCTTCCTCGGCAAATTTCTCGCGGTAGTCTTCCGGATAGTTGCGCCTGATCTGCTCACTCATGATCCGGCCGGGCGGAATGCAGTTCACTGTGATTCCGTATTCGCCGATCTCGCGCGACAATCCCTTCGCCCAGGCGTGCACAGCGGCCTTTGCCGCGAACGCGGCATTCAATCCTTCCGGCTCGGACTTGCCGGTGATGTTGATGATGCGTCCCCAGCGGCGTTCGATCATCTGCGGGAGCAGTGCGTGGGTGACTTGCCGGTAACGCGTGAAATTCAGTGTGATCGCTTCCTCCCATGCGCTTTCCGGCGCATCGATCGGCAGCGGTCGGCTGCCGCCGGCATTGTTGACGAGGATATCGACATGGCCGAGCGAGCCCAGCGCCGCCGAGGCGACATGGGCTGGCGCGTCCGCCTGCATGATGTCCTGGACCACGGGAACGATCTCGGCGCCGCCTTCAGCCCTGACTTCGGCGGCCAGCTTTTCCAGCAGATCGGCGCGCCGTGCGACCGCGACGACCCGCACGCCTTCGAGCGCCAGTCCCCTGGCGATGGCGCGGCCGATACCGATGCTGGCGCCGCTGACCACGGCGGTCCTTGATTTCAGATCGAGCTCCATGTCGGATGGCTTCCTTCCTGCAGCAGGGAGACTTCAGTCGCGAATTGCGCGGCATCGCCCGATGGCCTAAACGGCGATGCCTTCAAGAACAAGACCGGCCGGCAAAAGCAAGAGAGTTTCGATGGCATGGAATCCGCAGCAATACCTGAAATTCTCCGGCCACCGGTTGCGGCCCGCGGTCGATCTGCTGATGCGGATTGCAGATATCGAACCGCGCCGAGTCGCCGATCTCGGGGCCGGCGCCGGCAATGTCACGAAGTTGCTCAGGGAGCGGTGGTCGGATGCCGAGGTCGTCGGCGTCGAGGGCTCGCCGGAGATGGTTGCCGCCGGCCGGAAGGCCGCGCCTGATGTGGAATGGCAGCAGCAGGATCTCGCATCATGGAATCCCGCAGGGCAGTATGACCTGATCTATTCCAATGCCGCACTGCACTGGTTACCCGACCACACCAGGCTGTTTCCTTCGCTGCTGGGGAAGCTGTCGCCCGGCGGCACCCTGGCGGTGCAGATGCCCAGGAATTTCCTGGCACCCTCGCATGTCCTGATCGGGGAGACCGCCCTGAACGGCCCGTGGCGCAGCAAGGTCGAACATCTCGTGACGCCGCCGCCGGTGGAAGCCCCTTCATTCTACCATGACCTGCTGGCGCCATTGTCGGACCATGTCGACATCTGGGAGACCGAATATCTTCAGGTACTGGAAGGCGATAACCCGGTGAAGGAATGGACCAAGGGCACCTGGCTGACGCGCTATCTCGACGTCTTGCAGGGCAGCGAGAAAGCGGCCTTCGAGGCGGCCTATGGCGAGCGCGTCGCCAAGGCCTATCCGAAGAATGCCGCGGGTCAAACCCTGTTTCCGTTCCGTCGGCTGTTCATGGTCGCGCAGCGTAAGCCTTGACGGCGGGGGGGCGGTATGAAGGATAGGCCGCCGCCAGGGCTCGTACAGCGACGGGGATGCCGAAAGCCGGTTTTCGTCGCCAGTTGGTTGGGCTTGGGTCTGGTTGTGTGAGCGGCGGTTCGCTGCCATCAACTTCTAACAATAACAACGAGCGATCCTGGACTGAGTTGGGAGGAAATCGATGCGCAAGCTCACTCTTGCTGCTGTTGTTGCCACTGCTTTTGTTGTCGCACCTCAAACCGGCTGGGCGCAGACCCCAATCGTCTTGAAGTTCAGCCACGTGGTCGCCAACGAAACGCCCAAGGGCAAGGGTGCCCTCAAGTTCAAGGAACTTGCCGAAAAATATACCGACGGCAAGGTCAAGGTGGAGGTCTATCCGAACTCCTCGCTGTTCAAGGACAAGGAGGAGATCGAGGCCCTGCAGCTTGGGTCGGTGCAGATTCTGGCCCCCTCGACCTCAAAATTCGCGCCGCTGGGCGTCAAGGAGTTCGAGGCGCTCGATCTGCCCTGGCTGTTCAAGGACGAGGCAACCTACGACCAGGCCATGAAGGGACCGATCGGCAAGTGGTTGTTCAAGAAGCTGGAGGCCAAGGGCGTCAGCGGTCTCGCCTACTGGACCAACGGTTTCCACATGACATCGGCCAATCGTCCGCTGCTGTCGCCGACCGATTTCCAGGGCCTCAAGGTCCGCATCTCCGGATCGAAGGTGGCCGACCAGTATTTCAGGGTGCTCGGATCGATCCCGCAGATCATGGCGTTCTCGGAAGTGTACCATGCGCTGCAGACCGGCGTTGTCGACTCCTGCGAGAACACGCCGTCGAACTACTGGACGCAGAAATTCTACGAGGTGCAGAAGGACATCACGGTCTCCTATCATGCCCACCTGCAATACGCAGTGATCGTCAACACCAAGTTCTGGAACGGTCTGCCTCCCGATATCCGCACCCAGCTCGACAAGGCCATGGCGGAGGCAACCGACTACACCAACTCGATTGCCGCCAAGGAGAACGAGGAGGCGCTTGCCGACATCAAGAAGAACGGCAAGGCTACGCTGCACTACCTGACTGCCGACCAGAAGAAGGCATGGCAGACGGCCATGCAGCCGACCTACAAGTGGGCAAAGGGACGCGTCGGCGGTGAGGTGCTCGATCTGCTGGCGAAAGAACTTCACCTCGAGATGAACTGACACACGTGGTCGGCTCCAGCCAGGCGACGGACCGGGAACATCCTGCTTCCCGGTCTGCGGCGGTCCCGCGCAGGAACGTGCTGCTGCGGGCGCTCGATCATCTCGAGGAGTGGCTGATCGCGACGATGATCGCGGCGGCGACATGCCTGATCTTCGCCTCGGTGCTGCACCGCTACGGCGCCGGCCTTTCGATCGACTTCTCCAAATGGGCGGCGGCTCACGGCATGCCGCTGGTCGCCGCCTTCTTCAAGAACATATTCACCTGGCTCGCCGGGATTGACGTATCCTGGGCGCAGGAACTCTGCATTTACATGTTCATCTGGATGGCGAAGTTCGGCGCCGCCTATGGCGTGCGTACCGGCATCCATGTCGGCGTCGACGTGCTCGTCAATATCCTGCCCGACGGCTCACGCCGCCGGGTGATCACTTTCGGCCTGCTTTGCGGAGCGCTGTTCACGGCCATTGTCGCGATATTCGGCGGCTCCTTCGTCAGCCAGATGTGGCAGACCGGACAGCAGTCCAACGATCTCGAGGTGCCGATGTGGATGGTCTACCTGACCATCCCGCTCGGCTCCGGCTTGATGTGCTTCCGCTTCCTCGAAGTGACCTGGTCGTTCTGGCGGACCGGCGCGCTTCCGCATCAGGATCACGGCGCTGTGGCCGGTGTCGATGTCGATGCGCTGCATCCCGCCGATGTCGAGCCGCGCAGGGCGGCAAAGGAGCGCCCGGCCGCGCTCGGCTGGATACTGATCCTGTTGCCGATCCTGATCGTCGGGATCTGTTTTGCTCACGCGAGCGGTCTGATTGCGCTGCCGCATGGTCTGCGTGTTGTCACGGTGTTCGCGCTGCTGATCTCCCTGATGCTGACGGGAATGCCGATCTCGATTGCGCTCGGCCTCACCGTGCTCAGCTTCATGTTCACGCTGACCGATGTGAGAACGGAATCGGTGGCGCTGAAACTGTTCACGGGCATCGAGAGCTTCGAGATCATGGCGATCCCGTTCTTCATCCTGGCGGGTAATTTCCTGACCCATGGCGGCGTCGCGCGCCGCATGATCGATTTCGCCACCGCCATGGTCGGTCACTGGCACGGGGGCCTCGCGCTTGCCGGTGTGGTTGCCTGCGCCCTGTTCGCTGCGATTTCCGGTTCATCGCCGGCGACCGTCGTGGCGATCGGGTCGGTGATCCTGCCTGCCATGGTGGCGCAGGGCTTTCCGAAGCGCTTTGGCGCCGGCGTCATCACGACGTCGGGCTCCCTCGGCATCCTCATCCCGCCCTCGATTCCGATGGTGCTGTACTCGGTCTCGACCAACGCTTCGGTCGGCAAGCTGTTCATCGCCGGCATCGTGCCGGGGCTCATGCTTGCAACCTTGCTCGCGGCAACCACGTGGTACCGCGCCTGGCGCAACGACTACCCGCGCCTGCCAAAAGCAACCTTCACGCAAAGGCTCGATGCATTCCGCAAGTCGATCTGGGGCCTCCTGCTGATCGCAATCGTGCTTGGCGGCATCTACAGCGGCCTGTTCACGCCGACCGAGGCCGCGGCCGTGAGCGCCGTCTATGCCTTTGTGGTCGCCGTTTTCATCTACAAGGATCTCAAGCTCCGCGATGTGCCGGGCGTGCTGCTGTCATCGGCCAATCTCAGCGCGATGCTTCTCTACATCATCACCAATGCGGTGCTGTTCTCGTTCCTGATGACCTACGAGAACGTGCCGCATTCGCTGGCGCAATGGATGATTGACCAGGGCTTCGGCTGGATCGGTTTCCTGCTGCTGGTCAATGTGCTGCTGCTGCTCGCCGGCAATGTGATGGAGCCGTCCTCGATCATCCTGATCATGGCGCCGATCCTGTTTCCGGTCGCGGTGAAGCTCGGGATCGATCCGATTCACTTCGGCATCCTGATGACGGTGAACATGGAGGTCGGATTGTGTCACCCGCCGGTGGGGCTGAACCTTTATGTGGCGTCCGGCATCGCGAAAATGGGCATCACCGAGCTGACCATCGCGGTCTGGCCGTGGCTGCTTACCATGCTCATATTCCTGGTGATCGTGACTTACTGGCCAGGCTTGTCGCTGTGGTTGCCGGCTGCGCTCGGAATGGGGTAGCCACCCTTCGCCTCGGATGATGCTTGTCGAAAACGTCCGTCGCCGATGCCGGCCGTTCGAGTCGCGTCGTCGGCAACGTCTCAGGCGTTGGTGACGAGCGAGGTGATGCTGCGCGCGAGCCCGAGGATGCGCGGCCCGCATTCGCGCTCGATCTGCTCGGCGGAAAATCGAAACGAGGGAATGCCGCAATTGACGGCGAGGCAATCGCCCGTCGGCGTCCGGTAGAGCGGCGCGGCGACGCCGAAGATCTCGCGACGCCATTCGCCGAGCGACACCGCAAAGCCGCGCTCGCGGCACAGTTCGGCATCGGCCAGCGTTCGCTTCAGCACGTAGTCGGCGTCCTGCGGCTGCTCGGCCTTCACCCTGGCGACGTAGGAGCCGATCTCCTCCGCGGTGTAGAGAGAGAGCAGGGCGCGGCCGACCGCGGTGGTGGAGAGCGTTCCGGCAAAGCCGACGTCGGGTATGTGCGGGGCGGCCTCGGTGGTGCGCACCGTCTCCACATAGATGAAGTCGAGCCCGAACGGCATGGCGATCGACACGGTGCCGCCTGCGTAGGCCGCGAAGTCGCGCATCAGGGGACGTGCGAGCTGCCGGACTTTCAGCGCCGAGAGCACGGGGTAGGCGGCGGCAAGCACGCCGAGCCCGAGCACAAATCCCTTCGTGCTCCGATTGAGATAGCCGAGTTGCGTCAGCGTATGGGTGAGCCGCGATACCGTCGGCCGCGACAGGCCGGTATGGGCCGCCAGCTCTGCATTCGACAGCGGCCCGGGATTGTTGCGGAACGCCGCCAGAACATCGAGCCCGTGCGCGAGGGTGGTCGCGAACGACGGGTCGGTTTGGGCTTCCGGGGTCGTGAGGGCGGCCGGCATGTCCGAATAATGGTCGAACACTGATAATTTTGTCAATATAACGAAACAAATTTGCATTTCATGTCGATATAGGCTTATCTCCGCTCAAAAAAGGGCAGGGAGGCAGCATGGACTTCAACCTTTCCGGGCGGGCGGAGCAGTTGCGCGAGAAGCTGCAGGCGTTCTTCGATAAAGAAGTGCTGCCGCGCCACCGCGACTGGCTGGCCCATGTCGCTGTCAGCCGCGAGACGCCGCCCTTCATGGCCGGCCTGCAGGAAAAGGCACGCGCCGCGGGCCTGTGGAATCTCGCTCTGCCGGAACTCGCCGCGGACGAGCCGGGCACCAAGGTCTCCAATCTCGAATCTGCGCCGCTGGCGGAAATCCTGGACCATTCATTCCGCTGATGGGCTCGTTCCAAGCTGCCAGGCGCCCGACGTCCCCAACATGATCGCGCTGCAGAACTGCGCGACGCCGGAGCAGAAGGCGCGCTGGCTGCGGCCGCTGCTGGAAGCGAGAACCCGTTCCGCCTTCGGCGGCGCCGAGCCGGATGTGGCCTCGTCCGATGCCACCAACATCGCCACGCGGATGGTGCGCGACGGCAACGATTACGTCATCAACGGCCGCAAATGGTTCATCACGGGAGCGGCGCATCCCCGCTGCAGCTTCCTGATCGTGATGGGCGTGACCAATTCCGACGCCGACCGCACGCGCCGCCATTCCTGCATCATGGTGCCGATGGATACGCCGGGCGTTCGCCTCGTGCGCCGGCTGAACTGGATGGGTTGTCAGGATCACGTCGCGCCGATAGGCGAACTCACCTTCGACAACGTTCGTGTTCCCGCAGAGAACCTGCTCGGTGCCGAAGGCGATGGATTCAAGGTGGCGCAGGTCAGGCTCGGTCCCGCGCGCATTCATCACTGCATGCGCTCGATCGGATTGTGCGAACTGCTGATCGAATTGATGATGGTGCGCGCGATGGAGCGCTCGACCTTCGGCCGCACCATCATCCAGTACGACACTGTGCAGCGCTGGATCGCTGAATCCCGCGTCGAACTCGAGCAGGCGCGGCTGCTCGCCTATCGCTGCGCCTGGCGGCTCGACCAGAGCGGCCACCACGGCGCCTGGCGCGACGTCTCGCTGATCAAGGTCGCGGTGCCCGCGATGCTGCAGAGGATCGCCGACCGGGCCTTGCAGGTGTTCGGCGCGATGGGCGGCTCGGAAGATACGCCGATCCATCAGGCGTTGGCCTGGGGGCGGCTGCTGCGGATCGGCGACGGGCCGGACGAAGTGCATCTGCGTCAGATCTATCGGATGGAGCCGACGCCGACCTGGACTATCGCCAATTCGCCCTATCTGGCGGCCCGCCCCGCGTGAGGCGATAATGATGCCTTCACGGACCGCGAAGAGGCCCCCCGGATGACGATCACGGACCAGATCCAGCCGACGACACCGCCCGACAAGGAGCGGCTGCGCAGGAAATATCTCGAGGAGCGCAACAAGCGGCTGCGACCGGATGGCAACGACCAGTATGTCCAGATCAAGGGCCGCCTCGCGCACTATCTCGACGATCCCTACACGCCCGTGACGCCTCGCGCACCGAAGACTGATCACGTCACCTTTGCCTTTATCGGCGGCGGCTTCGCCGGGCTCGTCACCGCGGCGCGGTTGGTAGAGGCGGGCATCCGCGATGTCCGCATCATCGAAAAAGGCGGTGATTTCGGCGGCACCGGTACTGGAACCTGCGCTACCCGGGCGCGCAAATGCATTGCCTCGATGATCTACATGCCGCTCCTCGAAGAAACCGGCCACATGCCGTCGGAGAAATACGCGCATGCGCCGGAAATCCTCGCGCACTGTCAGCGCATCGGAAGGAAATACGACCTCTACGACAACGCATTGTTCCATACCGAGGTCGTGAGTCTCGACTGGGACGAGGCAAAATCACATTGGCTGATCCGCACCAACCGCGGCGACGCCTTCACCGCGCAGTTCGTCGGCATGGGCACGGGGCCTCTGCATGTGCCGAAACTTCCAGGCATTCCCGGCATCGAAACGTTCAAGGGGCATTCGTTTCACACCAGCCGCTGGGACTATGACTACACCGGAGGCGATCCGTCGGGTGCGCTGATGGAGAAGCTCGCCGACAAGCGCGTCGGCATCATCGGCACGGGCGCCACGGCCGTGCAATGCGTGCCGCATCTGGCGCGCGCCTGCAAGGAACTCTATGTGTTCCAGCGCACCCCGTCATCGGTCGACGTTCGCGCTAACGCTCCGATCGATCCCCATTGGTTCGCCGAAATCGCAACACCCGGCTGGCAGCAGCGCTGGCTGGAGAATTTCACGGCCAATCAGGCCGGCGGCACCGCGGAGGTCGATCTGGTTCAGGACGGCTGGACGGATCTCAACCGGCGCATCCGCGCCCGGATCATCCAGTTGCCGCGCGAGCAGCGCACCCCGCCCAACATGCTCGCGGCCTTCGAAGACTCGGACTTCGAGAAGATGGAGGAAATCCGCGCGCGGGTGGATGCGATCGTCAGGGACCCGGAAACCGCCGCCCGGCTGAAGGCCTGGTACCGCCAGCTCTGCAAGCGCCCCTGTTTTCACGATTCCTATCTTCAGGCGTTCAACAAGCCGGGAACGCATCTGGTCGATACCGACGGCAAAGGCGTCGAGAAGATCACCGAACGCGGCGTTGTCGTCGCGGGCAGGGAATATCCGCTCGACTGCATCATCTATGCTTCCGGCTTCGAAGTCGGGACAGAATACAAGCGCCGTGCCGGCTTCGACCTGGCCGGGCGCGACGGCAAAAAGCTGTCAGACCATTGGGCGCAGGGCATGCGGACCAAGCACGGGATTCACGTCCACGGCTTTCCGAATGCATTTTTCGTCCAGCCCACGCAGGGCGCCAACCTGATTTCCAACATACCGCACAACCTGACGGAGGCTGCGCGCACGATCGCCATGATGGTGAGCCACGCGCGCAAGACCGGTGCGAAGGAGATCGAGGTCACCAAGGAGGCCGAGGACGGCTGGATCGCCTTGCTGTTGACCGGCCCCGGCAGGATGATCGGTTCGCAGGATTGTACGCCCGGCTACTACAACAACGAGGGACAAGAGCCCGGTCCGGCGGCGAAACTCAATGTCGGCTATCCCGCCGGCGCGCTGGCCTATTTCAAGTATATCGACGCGTGGCGCAGCAGCGGCCAGTTCGAAGGACTGGAGTTCCGCTGAGGGCGGCAAAGAGAGAAAAGATCGAAGGGAGTGACGAGCATGACCCAGACCGCCACCGAAATGCCCAAGGAAGTCTCGAAGGAAATGCCGAAGGATGCGTCAGCCTCCGTCGTCGCCCAGCACGAAGCGACGTTGAAAGCGCTGCCGTTCTCCGATACGCGCGATTTCGATGAGGCTGCGCGCGGCTTTCTCGGCACTATCGAGAACGCGAAGATCACCTCGCCACAGGGGCGTGTGGTATGGAGCCTCGAGCCCTATGCGTTCCTGAAGGAGGAGAAGGCACCGCCGACGGTCGATCCGAGCCTGTGGCGGCAGTCGCGTCTCAACATGAATCATGGCCTTTTCGAGGTCTTGCCCGGCGTGTACCAGGTGCGCGGCCTCGACATCGCCAACATGACGCTGATCGAAGGCGACAAGGGCGTGATCGTGGTGGATACGCTGACCTCGATCGAAGGGGCGCGCGCCGCCATGGAGCTCTATTTCCAGCACCGCGGCAGGAAACCCGTCGCCGCGGTCATCTTCACGCATACCCACACCGACCATTGGGGCGGCGCTCGCGGTGTGCTGGGCGACGATGCGATGGCCAGCGGTGATGTTCCCATCATCGCCCCGAATCTTTTCATGGAGCACGCAGTCTCAGAAAACATCATCGCAGGCCCGGCGATGCTGCGCCGCGCGCAATATCAGTTTGGGCCTTTGCTTGCCAAGGGCGTGCGCGGCCACGTCGATTGCGGGCTAGGCAAGACGATGGCCGTCGGTGCGGTGGCGCTCGTGCGTCCCACCGACCTCATCATGGCGACCGGCGACAAGCGGATGATCGACGGGCTGGAGTTCGAGTTCCAGATGGCGCCGAACAGCGAGGCGCCGGCCGAGATGCATTTCTATGTGCCGCGCTACAAGCTGCTGAATCTCGCGGAGAACTGCACGCACAATTTCCACAACCTGCTGCCGTTCCGCGGCGCCGACGTGCGTGACGCGCTCGCCTGGTCCAAATATCTCGGCGAGGCTTTGCAGATGTGGGGCGGCAAGGCGGAGGCGATGTGCGGCCAGCATCACTGGCCGGTGTGGGGCAGGGAGCGGATCGACACCATGATCCGCGAGCAGCGCGATCTCTACAAGTTCGCGCATGACCAGACCATTCGGCTGATGAATCACGGCCTGACCGCAACCGAGATTGCCGAGACGATCCGCCTGCCGAAGAGTCTCGACGGCGCCTGGCACGGCCGTGGCTATTACGGCCACATCCGGCACAATGTGAAAGCGATCTACCAGAAATATCTCGGCTGGTACGATGCTAATCCCGTCAACCTCGATCCGCTGCCGCCGGTCGAGAGCGGGAAGAAGTACGTCGAGTACATGGGCGGCGCGGAAGCGCTTCTCGATCGCGCGCGGAAGGATTTTGCGAAGGGCGAGTTCCGCTTCGTGGTCCAGGCGGTGGGTCATCTCGTGTTTGCCGATCCCGACAACCAGGCAGCCCGCGCACTGCTCGCCGATACCTTTGAGCAGCTTGGCTACGCCACTGAAAGCTCGACCTGGCGCAACGCCTACCTGTTCGGTGCGCAGGAGCTGCGGCAGGGCATGCCCAAGGTACCGCCGCGCCCGGCGATGCCGCGCGAAACGCTGGCGGCGCTTCGCACCGAACAGCTATGGGACGTGCTCGGCGTTCGCCTCAACGGTCCGAAGGCCGAAGGCAAGCGGATCGTACTGAACTGGAGCTTTACGGATACCGGAGAGAGCTTCATCCTCAACCTGGAAAATTCGGCGCTGACCTATGTCGCTGGCGCGCAAGCGGCCGACGCCGATGCCGGCTTCACTCTGGCGCGGAGCGTGCTCGACGAAGTGATCGCCAAGCTGACGACCTTTCCGGAGGCCGTCGGCGCCGGCAAGATCAAGGTTGCGGGCAATCCGCTTCGCCTCGGCGAGCTGATGATGCTGATGGACGAATTCCCGCGGATGTTCGAGATCGTGGAGCCGAAGCGCACCGCCGTCACCTAGCGGTAGGCCGCAGCGTCAGTTGCGTTGCAAGGAGCGCAGCGATGGCGAGCGCCGCGCCCACGCCGGCGACGCAGGCTGCCCAGCCGAAGCGGTCGAACAACTGGCCGAGCACGGCACTGCCGACAAGGCCGCCCAGAAAATAGCAGGCGAGGTAGGTGCCGCTGGCGACGCCGCGATTCTCCTGTGCGGCCTGCCCGACGAAACCGGTCGCACAGGCCTGGGCAAAGAAGGTGCCGACGCCGACCAGCACCATGCCGGTCAGCACTTGCACAAGATGTGACGAGAGCATCAACGGCAGACCCACGGCGGCCACCGCCAGGGACGCCCAGATCGTGGGCCGCGTACCGAACCGCGCCACGGCCTTGCCGGCGAACAGGGTCGTGACCACGGAAGGCGCAAAGACGAAATAGACGAGGCCAAGGCCCATCATGCCGAGCGCGAGCGGCGCGCGCACCAGCACGAAGTTGACGAAGGTGAATGTGCCGATGAAGGCGAACAGGATGCAGAAGCCGATGGCAAAGGCCGAGCGAAGCGGGGGGTTGCGCCAATGCGCGGTCATGGCTGAAAGGGGCGAGTGCGTCGCCGGCATGGCATGCATCGGCCGCACGCGCCGGATGGTGAAGTAGACCAGCACCGCACCTGAGAGGTTGAGCAGCGCAAAGAGGTAGAAGTTCGACGCCAGGCCAAACGTGTCGGCCACAGCAGCCGAGATCAGCCGGCCCACCAGGTTGCTCGCAACATTGCCGGCGATATAGGCCGCGAACGCACCTCCGGCATCCATCGCGCTGCACTGTTCGCCGAGATAGGCCAGCGTCAGCGCAAAGGCCGAGGCCATGCAGAGGCCCTGCGCGATGCGAAGGAGCGTGAAGATCGTGAGATCTGGCGCTGACGCCAGCAGGGTGGTGGGAATGGCGAGCAGCACGAGGCTCACGAGAATGCCGAGCCTGCGGTCGATATGCGGGCTGAAGAAGCCGACCACCAGGCCGGCGATCGCCATGCCCATGGTGCTGGCATTCACGGCAAAGCTCATGGCGGCGGGCGTGACCCCGTAGTGCCGCGTCAGCGACGGCAGGATTGCCTGGGTCGCAAACAGATCGACCACGGTGAGGAAAGCGGTAAGCCCGATCACGAGGGAACGCAGCACCACGCCGGGTGAATGTCCGTGCGTGCCACTTGCCTGCATCCGGGCTGCAAGGTCGGTCATGGGCCTCTCCTGGCGGGGAGGGGATGTGACGCCCGGGCGTGCGGGGCAACACGGGGGATCCCGGGACGTCACATCCCTGTAACGAGGCAGGGCAGCGGCTCGTTACATGTTGTGGTCGTGCGGATCCTTGCGGACGTCGCCGACATAGAGAATGACGGTTTCCTTGCCGAGGTTCTTCCACCAGTGCGAGGTGCCGGCGACCTCGGCACGAATCTCGCCGGCCTTGTGGACGATCGGCTCGGCGCAGTTGCTTGCGTATTCAACGATCTCGCCCTGCTGCACGAAGATCAGCGCCGGGCGGTCGTCATGGCTGTGCCAGGGCACGATGCCGTTGGGCTCGATGGTGAGCTTGCGGAAGCGCAGTTCGCGATCCCTGATGTTGGCGGGCTGCTTCTCGAGATTGATGGAGCCCAGCGTGACGTCGGTGACGCCGACCGGCTTGTAGTCGACTTTCTCGCGTGCGTTTGGCTTCATCTTGCCGGCAGGGCATTCGCCGGCGAATGCCGCGGGAGCGGCGGCGACGACGGCTGCGATCGCGAGTGCTGCGACGAGCGGATGCGAACTCTTGGCTGGCTTGAACATGATGCTATCTCCTTTTGGCTGCTCTGGCCGTTGGCCCCGGCCCTGATGTTCTGGCCGGCTACGTCGCCAATTTCGTTGAAGAAGCTTCAACAAGGAAATGCCTGATGGCTCTGGGTTCGATAGCGGAGCGCTATCCGCTCAGCCGCGTCCCAGCATGTGCTTGATGTCGGACGCAAAGGTCGGGTAGGCATAAACGTTCTCGCGAATCTGCGTCGCCGTGATGCCGAAGCGCATCGCAAGGCCGAAGATGTTGACGAGTTCCTGGCCGGCGTGCCCGACGAAATGCGCGCCGAGAATGCGGTCGGTCGCCTTTTCCACGATCACCTTCGACCACGCGACGGTCTCCGCATAGGTGCGGGCGGAAAACCAGCCGAGCATGTCGTTGACATGAACATCGACGGCGCTGCCCTTTTGCCTGGCGGCAGCCTCGGTCAACCCGACGGCGGAGAGCGAAGGTACGGTGTAGACCGATGTCGCCATGCCGGCGTAGTCGGGACTGTATTTCGGGCCTTCCACGATGTTGCGGCCGACGATGTCTCCCTCGTAGGTCGCGATCGGCGAGAGCTGCGGCGAGATCGGCACGGCATCGCCGCAGACATGAACAAGCGGATTGGAGGTCGATCGCAAGGTCGCATCGACCGTGATGCGGCCGTTGCTGTGCGCGACATTGCCTGCCTCCAGATCGAGCGTATCCACATTGGCGATGCGGCCGGCGCCGTTGACGACGCGGTCGGCTTCAAGCGCCTGCTCGCGGCCGTCATGAACGAAGGTGACGCAGAATTTGCCGCTGATGCGCTCGATCCTGTTCACGCTCACGCCGGTTTTGACGCGGATACCGATACGCTCGCTTTCGGCCTTCAGTTGCGCGACGGCGTCCGCGTCCATGGCCGGCAGGAGCTGCGGCAGCGCCTCGAGGATAGTGACGTCAGCGCCGGCGCGGGCATAGACATGGCCGAACTCGAGCGAAATCACGCCGCCACCGACGAAGATAACCGAGCCCGGCAGCTCGCGCTCGCTCAGTATCTCGTCCGACGTGATCATGTGCTCGGCGCCGGGGATCGGCAGCGGCCGGGGCTTCGACCCCGTCGCGATCACGATGTGCTTTGCTTCAAGTGTGCGGCTGCCGACCCGGATGCTATTCGGGCTGGCGAAGACAGCCTGACCTTTGATCACCTCGACCTGTCGCCGTGTCATCGCGCGGGCAAGGGATTCGGGAATATCCTTGATCATGTCCTTTTCGCGGTCGATCAGCGCCGCCCAATCGAGCTTGGGCTTGCCGACGGCGATGTGATGCACGCCGGCGCGTTCGATCTCGTGCAGGGCATGGCCGGCCGCGACCAGTATCTTCTTCGGGGTGCAGCCGCGGTTGGGGCAGGTGCCGCCGAGGTCGCGCGATTCGATCATTGCGACCGACATTCCGGCGCGGCGCACCGATCCGGTGACGCCGATTCCGGCATTGCCGCCGCCGAGGATGACAACGTCGAATTTGTCTGCGCTCATTGGACTATCCTCCCGTTCGATGCGTGAAGGCCGCGGCGATGCCGCGGCCCGTCATGAGGTTGCCGGTTTGCAATCCTGTCACCTCGTTCTGATCGTCGATGTGATGGAGTTGACGACCGTGGTCGCCATCTTGAATTGCGCGACCCTGTCCTTGATGTTGTGGCGCCTGGCGATCCACTCGAAGTCGGTCCATACGGCCCAGACCTCGCCATTGTCGTCTTGGGTCAGCAACAGCCGTACCGGCCAGTCCAGTCCCGCATTCGGGTTCGAGGTGATGAACTGAGTTCCGAGCGGCGGGTTCCCGAACACCAGCAGCGTGGAGGGACGCAGCTTGATGCCGGCGTCGGCAGCGAGTTTCGACTGATCGATCTCCGAGAAGAACCTGATGCCCTTGGCGGCGATATCAGCCTTGATGCGGGTGATCGCTTCCTGCATCGGCACCGCGCTCTTGACGCGGACGATTCCGTCGTCGCTGTCGGCCCGCGCAGCCGGGGCAGCCATGGCAATCAGCGCGACGAGTGCGAGGGAAGCGCCGAGGCGGGTAAAGCGAGCGAGGAAATGCATCATGAATGGCTCCTGTCCGAATGTGATGGGTCGTCGTGCAGGATGACCGCGATGGTCCATGACATGAAATGCGAAGGCGCTCTCATTGCGATAGCCGGTCGCTATCAGGCCGCAATGCATCCGGGCTATCGAACCGATTGGGCATCGGTATTTCTCGGGCGAGGTGATTGGTCGTTTGATCGAGCAGCGCCCGATCGGCGGGCGTCCATCTCGAAAGGAGCCCCCAATGACTAACCTGTCCAAGACCCTGGTCGCCGCTGCCGCGTTCGCCACGATCGCCACTGCGGCATTTTCGCAAGCTGCCTGGGATTTCAAATCCGGCATGGCCTATATGTACGGCGGTCCCGGCAAGATGAGCGCCATGGCAATGGCGGCGGGTCCCAAGAATCACGACGCCATGATGAAGAATGCCACCAAGGTGCCGGCCAACACCGTGTTCTTCATGAGCAACGGCGAGCTCTATTCGGCGTCGGGAACGCTGGATCCGACCGGAAATTTCTATCGTCCCTGATCGGGGCGATCTCCCCGGGGTCGCCTCTTGCGGGCGACCCCGTTGCAAAAATATGATCCAGCGCCACATGCCGGAGCGCAATATGACGCAATTGTCGCCTGCCAATGCCGAGCTTCTACGACAGGCATTCCTGCAATGCCGCGACATGGAAGGCACCCTGAGCGAGCAACTGGAGGCCTACGCGGCGGCGGGCCGCGAGATTTTCCCCGCCTATGGCGAGGCGGTGGATCGCCTGGTCGCGCGCATCCACGAGAATGGCGGCGGCGACAGCGCGCCGCGTCCGGGC
>JAHCKB010000005.1 GCA_026125985.1 Bradyrhizobium sp. | reverse complement strand
GCAACACGCGGCGTGTCCATGTGCTGGTGAAGCCCTCGCGCGCCGACATCACCACCAATCTCGTCGTCACTACCGACCGGCGCACCTACATGCTCGAACTGCGCTCCGGCCAGAAGCCCTATATGCCCGCCGTCGCCTGGGCTTATCCGCAATCCCTCAGTCAGCGGCAGGCCATGCCGGCGACGCCGGTCGTTCCGGCTGCCGCCGCGCGCAACTATCGCTATGGCCTCACCGGCGGCAATCCACCCTGGAAGCCGGTCGCGGTCTATGACGACGGCCGCCGCGTCTATGTCGAGTTCCCGCGTGGCATCGTGCAAGGCGAGATGCCGCCGATCTTCGTCATCGGCCCCGAGGGCGAGGCGCAGATCGCCAATACACGCATCCATCAACACATTCTGATCGTCGATCGCCTGTTCGGCGCGGCCGAGCTGCGCCTCGGCAGTGGCGACCGCCAACAGACCGTCCGCATCGTCCGGACCGACGGGAGGCCGTCATCATGAGCGACAACTCAACCAATACCGCCGCCCCGATGCGTCTTCGTGCCGCGCCGCCGCGCGTCACCCGCCTGTCGCGCAAGGTGCTCGCCAGCGTCGCAGCGGTCACGCTGATCGGCATCGGCGGATCGCTGATCTACGCCCTCCAGACCCGCAATGCCGGCAAGGAGGGCGAGGAGCTGTATTCGACCGCCAACCGGCAGCCCGCCGACGGTCTCGCTGGCCTGCCGCGCGACTATACCGGCCCCGTTCTCGGGCCGCCGCTGCCGGGCGATCTCGGACGGCCGATCCTGTCCGCACAGAATGCAGGCCAACCCGTCGTACCGCCTGTCGTTCCGGCGCCCGGCGTCGACGAAGCCGAGCAGCGCCGCCGCGCCGAGGAGGAAGCCGCCCGCACCAGCACCGTGTTCTTCCAATCGCGGGCAGGTTCGCCGGCCGCGGCCGGAACACCAACGACGGGCATTGCCGGCTTCGACATGGCGGGCCTGTCAGGGCTGCCTGGCCAACAGACGGCACAGGACAAGCAGCTCGCATTCCTGAACGCGCCCATCGATCGCCGCACGACGTCATCGGATCGCGTCATGGCGCCAGCCTCGCCCTTCGTGCTCCAGGCCGGCGCCGTCATTCCGGCCGCGCTCATTACCGGCATCCGCTCCGATCTGCCAGGTCAGATCACCGCGCAGGTGACCGAGAATATCTACGACAGCCCCACGGGCCGCATCCTGCTCGTACCGCAGGGGACGCGGATCATCGGCCAGTATGACAACAACGTGCAATTCGGCCAGCGCCGGGTGCTGCTCGTCTGGAATCGGCTTATCATGCCGAATGGCCGCTCCATCGGGCTGGAGCGCCAGCCCGGTGCGGACACGCAAGGCTATGCTGGCCTTGAGGATGGCGTCGATTATCACTGGTGGGATCTCGCCAAGGCTGCCGGCCTTTCCACCTTGCTCAGCATCGGCTCCGAACTCGCCGTCAGCGACGAGAACCGGCTGCTGCGCGCCATCCGTAGCGGCGGCCAGGACACCATCAACGATGCCGGCCAGCAGATCGTCCGCCGTCAGCTCAATGTCGCGCCAACGCTGACCATCCGGCCGGGATTCCCGGTCAGGATTGTCGTGACGCGAGATTTGGTACTCGAGGCATACAGGGGATAGTCATGACCAAGCTCAAGCTCGGCCCCATCGCCGACGACAAGCCTGTCAAAATTGCGGTGGAGCTTCCCGCCGTGCTCCATCGCGATCTCACCGAATACGGCCGCCTCCTGGCCGAAGGCGGAGCGCCGGTCGAGCCGGCCAAGCTCATCGTGCCGATGCTGGAGCGCTTCATCGCCACGGATCGCGGGTTCGCGAAGGCGCGGCGAATCTCCCGTTCCGAGAAGCTTTGACCTGTATGGGCGCCGGATTTACTGCCCCTCGGCCACTCTCGCCCCCCAATTCTATGGCTATCGGAGCGGGCTATGTCCGTATCTTCGAGGCCATCAAACGCGCGAGGTCCAACAGCCGGTCGGCGGCGGGATTGTAGTTCATCGGCGACCACACGACGCTGAACGGCAGGATTTCGTTGCGCATCGGCCGATAGCTGATCCCTGGCATCTGCATCGCGGTCGTCGCCTCGCTGGTCAGCGTCAAGCCTCGCTCGGGGGAAACAAATGCCAGAAGGCTATCCCGCCCGACAAATTGTGGATTAATTTCCGGATGCCGGCCGAGGTCCGCCAGATGCTGGACCAGATAGTCGCGAATCTCCTCGCCGGGCGCCGTGTCGCTGACGATGAACTTTTCGCCGGCCAGGTCCGCCCATTCCAATTCCGCACGTTTGCAAAGCAGATGTCCATTCGGCAGCACGACAAACACGCGCTCGGTCCAGAGAAGCTCGGTCTCACATTCCGGCCAATGGATCGTTCCGGTGATGAATGCCAGGTCGAGTCGAAGCTGCCGAATTGCCGCGATATGTTCGGAAGGATTTCCGTCGATCAGTTCGACATAAACCCCCGGATGCGCTTTTGCGAAAGCATCCAGAAGTTCGCGCAGAAAGCCGGAGGCGATTGAGGAGAAAATGCCAGTTCTGATCCGTCCTTCTCGCCCGTGCGCGACGACGGTGGCATCTCCGGCTCCCTCCTGAACATGACGAAGCGCGCGCTTCGCTCGCGGCAAAAAACGCTCGCCGGCGCTTGTGAGTTGAACACCCCAACTGCATCGCTTGAAGACGGCGACGCCGAGATGGCTCTCAAGATCGCGAATGCGGCGGCTGATCGCCGATTCCTGGACGCGCAGGGCCACGCTGGCCTTGCGGAAGCTGCCATGTTCGACCGCCGCCACGAAATAGCGCAGATGCCGCAGTTCGATCGCTTCAGTCGTCATTATGCCAAAGTTCCTTTCCTCGTGCCCCATCCCGCCGCCTCAAGGCAGCGGGACGGAAAAAGAGCCGGCGGGCCACCGCCGCAACTCCGTGGTCTCTTGGGGCCCGAATGGGGTCGTCGTGCCGACGCCGATTGAGACACCGATCCGCACGATCTGACCGGAAAGGTCAAAGGGCTCCGAAATCCCTGCAATCAATCGCCGGGCATAGCCTACGAGACCTTCCTGGTCATGTCTGTCGGTCACGATGATCGCGAATTCGTCTCCGCCAAGGCGCGCGATATAATCCGTGCTGCGGGATAGCGTGCGCAGTCGATCCGCGACTTGGCGCAGAAGTCTTTAACAAGCATCACACAAATGTCGGAAGTGGCTATTGACGCAGATCATGCGTGTGATCATCAGGTGACGGGACTAGATTGCAACACGAGTTGTCAACAGTGTGCCGAGCAATTTCGGCGCGCAGCATGATCGCACGGAATAATCATGGATAGCGAAGCCCTCAGTCGGCTTACCGTGGCGCTGGCCATCGGGCTCCTTGTCGGGCTAGAGCGTGGCTGGCAAACGCGGGATGCGGAAGACAATCGACGCGCCGCGGGATTTCGCACCTTCGCGCTTTCCGGATTGCTGGGCGGTGTAACCGGTCTCATCGCCCTTAAAACCAGTGCCGCTGTGATTGGATGGGTCTTCCTGGGGTATATGGGAGCGTTCGCGGCCTTTCACTGGCTGGAAGCGAGGAGTGAGGGCAGTGCCAGCGTAACGTCGGTTGTCGCGGGAATGCTGACCTTCCTGCTCGGGACCATGGCTGTCGTCGGGGATCTGCAACTGGCCATTGCCTGCTCTGTCGGCATGACGGCCCTTCTGGCATTGCGCGAACCGCTGCATCGCTGGATCAACTCGCTGAGCTGGCAGGAAATCCGCGCCGTCCTGACTTTGCTCGCGATGTCGTTCCTGCTGCTCCCGTTGCTGCCGAACCGGCCGATTGATCCATGGAGCGCGATCAATCCACATCGGATCTGGCTTTTCGCGATCATGATCGCGACGATTTCGTTTGCTGGTTACGTCGCCGTCAAGGCGCTAGGCAATCGACTGGGGGTCTTCATGGCGGCCGGTGCGGGAGGGCTGGCATCCTCGACTGCCACCACGCTCGCTTTGGCGCGGCTGGCTCGCGAACATCCGTCATCATCGGGATTGCTAAGCGCGGGCATCCTGGTTGCCAGCGGTGTCATGATGCTGCGCACAGGTGCAATTGCCTTGGCGCTCAATGGAGCACTCTTCTCGCCGCTTCTTCCCGCGCTGTTGACTGCTGCGGCAGTGCTGGGTATCGGGGCTGCCGTTTTGTGGTTCAGAAGCGTCCAGCAGGAAACGCCAGACCTTCAGATCGCAAACCCGCTCGAAATCGGGACCGCGATCAAGCTGGCCGCGTTGCTTGCGGCGGTGATGCTGGCAGCAGAATTGGTGCGTCGCATGTTCGGCGGGATTGGCGTTTTCGTGGTGGCGGCCCTGTCCGGCGTCGCGGATGTCGATGCTGTGACGATCTCGATGGCCCGGATGGCAGGTGGCGACGTCGATCCGAATACGGCAGCCCACGCCATCATGATCGCCATCGCTGTCAACACTGTCTCAAAGACCATTGTGGCCGGCTCTGTTGGAAACAGGAAAGTCGGGTTTCTTGTCGGTGGAATAAGCGCCGCCGCCTTGGCCGCGGGGCTGGCGGTTGCAATCTAGCCTCTCAATGGCCTCTGCCGTCGACCAGTGGTTCGGACCCGCTTTGAGGCCGAACACGCCCCGGCAGGTGAAAGGCGCCGATCTGGCGGCGTCCATCTGAAAGCAGCTTATGGGGGCGAACGGCACCGCGAACGACCTGATAGACGAACTCTGAATCGGCGCGTTGCGTATTGCTATCACGCTAATCAATGGACAATGTTCCCCCTTTCGTTGAGGGTCGACTTGGATGTGATTATGAATCTGCCTGTTTGATCGTTTTTATGGATTCATCGTCAAAAAAGTCCATTCAAACAGGATGATTCTGTTGGGGTGTGATTCGCGCTATAAGGGCTACTGACGTTGACAATAGCAGAATATCTGGATTCGAATAAAATTGCCCTGATTGATCGATACTGGCGCGCCGCCAATTATTTATCGGCGGGCCAAATCTATCTTATGGATAATCCGCTGTTGCGCGAGCCACTCAGGGCGGGCCATATCAAGCCGCGCCTGCTAGGCCACTGGGGAACGACGCCGGGGCTCAACTTCATCTACGTGCATCTGAACCGAATCATCAAAGAGCGGGATGCAAACGTAATTTATGTATGCGGCCCCGGCCATGGCGGCCCCGGTATGGTCGCCAATACATGGTTAGAAGGCGTCTATTCGGAAATCTATCCCGACATCGGTGAGGACGCCGCCGGCATGAAACGGTTATTCCGGCAGTTCTCATTTCCAGGCGGTATTCCGAGCCACGCGGCGCCTGAAACGCCAGGCTCGATCCATGAGGGTGGCGAGCTAGGCTATGCGCTTGTGCACGCCTATGGCGCGGCGCTCGACAATCCTGATTTGGTCGTGGCCTGCGTGGTCGGCGACGGAGAGGCTGAGACTGGCCCGCTTGCGGCCGCGTGGCATTCCAATAAGTTCATCAATCCAGCTCGCGACGGAGTGGTCCTGCCAATCTTGCATCTCAATGGCTACAAGATCGCCAATCCGACCGTGCTGGCCCGGCTTTCCGATGACGAATTGCGACAGCTGTTCATCGGCTACGGATACGAGCCCCTCTTCGTTGAGGGCAGCGAACCTGTGGACATGCACCGGCAGATGGCGGTGACGCTCGATGCTGTCTTTGATCGGCTCGCGCAGATTCGCGAGAAGGCTTTGTCTTCTGTCGGGCGGCCTCGCTGGCCGATGATCGTACTTCGCAGCCCAAAAGGCTGGACCGGCCCCAAAGTGGTAGACGGCAAGATGGTGGAGAACCACTGGCGCTCCCATCAAGTACCGGTCGACAACTGCCGCGAGGACGAAGGCCATCGCACGATTCTCGAAGGCTGGTTGCGGAGCTACGATCCTGAAGATCTTTTCGACGCGAATGGTGTATTGAAGCCGGAACTCAAGGCACTCGCGCCGGAGGGCACGCGGCGCATGGGAGCCAATCCGCACACTAATGGCGGCTTGCTACGTAAGGAATTGCGGACACCTGATTTCCGCAATTATGCGGTTAAGGTGAGCGAGCCCGGCGCAACGCAAGAGCAGGCTACGAAGGTGCTCGGTGACTATTTGCGCGATGTATTGCGGCTGAACGAGGCCGAGCGGAACTTCCGCGTGTTCGGACCGGATGAGACAGCGTCCAACCGCCTCGGCAGCGTGTTTGAGTCAACGGACCGCGTCTGGATGGCCGAGACGCTTCCGAGTGACGATCATCTGTCTCCGGACGGCAGGGTGATGGAGGTGCTTTCCGAGCATCTGTGCCAAGGCTGGCTGGAGGGATATCTGCTCACCGGCAGGCATGGCTTCTTTTCCTGCTACGAGGCGTTCATCCACATTGTCGATTCGATGTTCAACCAGCACGCCAAATGGTTGAAGGTCTCGCGCGAGTTAGAATGGCGCAAGCCGATCTCCTCGCTTAACTACTTGCTCACCTCGCACGTATGGCGGCAAGACCACAACGGCTTCTCCCATCAGGATCCCGGCTTCGTCGATCTCGTGGCCAACAAGAGCGCCGACATCGTCCGCGTCTATTTCCCGCCGGACGCTAACACGCTGCTGTGGGTTGGCGACCACTGCATGAAGACCTGGGATCGCGTGAATGTCATCGTCGCCGGCAAGCAACCCGCGCCGCAATGGCTGACCATGCCGGAGGCTGAACAGCACTGCAAAGCAGGCCTCGGCATTTGGGAATGGGCAGGTACCGAGGACGAGCTGGAGCCCGATCTTGTCATGGCCTGCGCCGGTGACGTTCCCACCATGGAAACGCTCGCTGCCGTGGACATTCTGCGGCAGGCCCTGCCGCGCCTGCGCATCCGCGTCGTTAATGTCGTCGACCTGATGTCGCTGCAATCGCCGCAGCACCATCCACACGGTATCGCGGATGAAATATTTGACCGCATCTTCACGCGCGACCGTCCGGTGGTCTTCGCCTATCACGGCTATCCGTATCTCATTCACCGGCTGGTCTACAAACGCGCCAACCATCCGAACTTCCACGTGCGCGGCTTCATCGAGGAAGGCACGACCACTACGCCCTTCGACATGGCCGTTCTGAACGAGCTCGACCGCTTCCATCTGGCAATCGAAGCTGTTGAACGTCTGCCCGCCCTTAAAGGCAAAGGTGCAGAGATCGTCGCCGCGCTGCAGGAGAGCCTCGTCCTGCACAAGGCCTACATTCAAGAACATGGCAAGGATATGCCCGACATCTCCGAATGGAAGTGGCCATATCCACGATCAGGCATAAGCGCCAGTTAGGTGTTCTCATCAGATCTGGTATCTAGGCTTCGGGCGCAAGAGCTTCCCGAGCACTTTGCAACATTGCCCGAGGAGCAGCGAAGTTTTGACTGACGAAACCAAAGTGGTCAGCGACAATCGATTGATTCTTGCCATGCCCGGAAACGAGGATTTCGCGCGGAAGCTGGCAAGCGCAGGCGGCTACGAGCTGGGTCATCTTGAAACCCGCCAGTTTCCCGATAGCGAGATTTACGTGCGCATTGCAAGCAACGTGCGCGGGCGGATCGTGCATGTCGTCTGCACGCTGGCGCGTCCGGACCACCAGTTTCTGATGCTGGCTTTTGTTGCCGATACCGCACGGGACCTCGGTGCCATAGAGGTACATCTGATCGCTCCCTATCTGAGCTACATGCGGCAGGACAAGCGCTTCCATGACGGCGAGGCGGTAACGTCGTGCACGTTCGCCCGCCTCGTCTCATCGTTATTCCACGGCTTTCTCACCGTCGACGCGCATCTGCATCGCTATGGCGCGCTCAGCGAAATCTACTCCATTCCCGCCCGCAACCTGCACGCCGCGCCAGCGATGGCGCAGTGGATCATCGACAATGTGACTGCTCCGTTTCTAATCGGGCCGGACGATGAAAGCGCGCAATGGGTCGAGGGCATCGCCTCCGTATGTGACGCGCCTTTCACAGTGCTCAGGAAGACGCGACACGGCGACCGCAAGGTTAGCATCGAAGTGCCTGATCTCTCGGCTTGGAAGGGTCGGCAACCCGTTCTCGTGGACGACATCGCCTCCTCCGGCCGCACTCTGATCGAGGCAGCGCGGCAAATCGGTTCGCAAGGCTTCACGAAACCGATTTGCGTTGTGGTCCACGCCCTGTTCGCAGACGAAGCCTACGCTGAGCTTTCGGTCCTCGCCGGCAGGACCGTGTCGACGGACTCCGTCAAACATGCCAGCAACGCAATATCGCTTGTCGACACGGTTCTTGACGCTATGCAAGAGCGGGCGATCCCACCTCTAGCTCGCAAATTCGAATCGTAATGACTCAATCGGCAGAAAGGCCAAAATTGCTCAAACTCAAATCGCTTGGTGCCGCCGGCACCGTCACCGGATCGAAACATCTGCTTGAATGCGACGGTAGCCGCCTTCTCATCGATTGCGGACTGTTTCAGGGCTTGAAAAACTTGCGCGAGTTAAACTGGGAGCCGCTACCCATTTCGCCGCGCGACATTGACGCTGTCATCCTTACCCATGCGCATCTCGATCATTCCGGATATCTGCCTCGCCTCGTCCGCGACGGATTCAGGGGCAAGATCTACGCAACGGAAGCAACGAAAGATGTTGCGGATTTGATCCTTAAAGATAGCGGTCATCTCCAGGAAAAGGACGCCGACTTTCTCAACCGGCATCACCTGTCGAAGCATAGCCCCGCTTTGCCGCTCTACGGCGTCCGGGATGCACAACGCGCGATCGAGCAGTTTTCGACGGTCGAGTTCGATAAGACAATCCAGCTTCCTAATGGTGCGTCACTGCGGTTTCGCCATGCCGGTCACATCCTCGGCGCTGCCCACGCTGAGGTGCATTGGGGCGGTCGGTGCATCGTTTTTTCGGGAGACGTGGGACGTTATGGCGACCCATTGTTTGCAGATCCAGTTTCGGCGAGCGAGAAGAATCCTGATTACATCATGGTCGAGTCGACCTATGGAAATCGTGTTCACCCGGAAGGTGATCCCGCCGAGGCGCTCGCAGCCGTTGTTGAACGAACGATAAAACGTGGTGGTACGCTTGTCATTCCAGCCTTCGCGGTGGGGCGAGCGCAGGAACTGCTCTATTACCTCTGGACGTTGAAGGAGGCGGGACGCCTCGATTCTGTGCCGATCTTCCTCGACAGCCCGATGGCGATCGACGCGACGGATCTGATGAGCCGTCATGCGGGCGACCATCGACTCGATCGCGAAACCTGTCGCAAGGCATTCGGCATCGCGCGCTATACGGGTGACGTCGAGGCATCGAAAGCGATTACTGCCAGCCGGTTTCCCAAGATCGTGATTTCCGCTTCGGGCATGGCGACTGGCGGTCGTGTGCTGCACCACCTTAAGGCTTTTGGGCCTGACCCGAAGAACACCGTATTGCTTGCTGGATTTCAGGCGATAGGCACGCGCGGCCATTCTCTGCAACAAGGTGCGAAGGAGTTGAAGATTCACGGGATGTGGGTGCCGATCAATGCCGAAGTCGCTCAGATCGATATGCTTTCGGCTCATGCAGACAGCAACGAGCTCATGCGTTGGCTTTCGGGCTTCAACAAGCCCAAGCGCGTGTTCATCGTACACGGAGAGCCCGACGCCTCGGAAGCGCTGCGAGTGCGGATCAATCGCGAACTGGGTTGGTCGGCCGTCGTGCCCCGGCACGAGCAGGAGTATGTTCTGTGAACGCTGGACCTCGATCGCACCCGCCGGTCCGCGTGCGGCGCATGGGGTTGCACGCGCAGCATCAGGCCATTGCCGTGATGCGCACCGACTGCCCTGCCTGCCAGTCGGAGGGGTTGACGGCGCGCTCCCACGTTTTGGTCCGCGCCGGCGAAAAATCCATCCAGGCGGAATTGTTCCAGGTCGACACCGACTTGTTGCCGATCGGCGATATCGGCTTGTCGCAAGCTGCGTGGGAGTTGCTCGACGTCAATGAAGGCGACGAGGTTTTCGTCAGTCACCCTCCACCTCTCAATTCTCTTAGCCATATTCGTAGACGCATTTACGGCGGCCGATTTGAGCGTGCTGGTCTTGATGCGATTATCAAAGATGTTGTTGCACGGCGTTATACCGACGTGCATCTTGCAGCGTTTCTGACTGCAAGCGCGGTGCCACCGCTGAATCTCGAGGAGACTATTGATCTCACCGCTGCAATGATCGCGGTTGGCGAGAAATTGAGTTGGGATCGACGGATCGTCATCGACAAGCACTGTATCGGAGGCTTAGCAGGAAATCGCACGACTCCGATTGTTGTCGCTATCGCCGCAGCAAATGGCTTGGTTATGCCAAAAACATCCTCCCGGGCGATAACGTCACCAGCTGGTACTGCAGACACAATGGAGACTCTTGCTCCCGTCAACCTGGATATCTCCAGTATGCGACGTGTCGTGAACAAGGAGGGAGGATGCATCGTCTGGGGTGGGGCGGTGCAGCTCAGTCCTGCCGACGATATTTTTATCCGAGTCGAAAGAGACTTGGACATTGATACGGAAGGGCAACTCGTTGCCTCGGTGTTGTCCAAAAAGATCGCTGCCGGCTCAACTCATGTAGTCGTCGATATTCCCGTAGGGGCTACGGCCAAGATTCGAACAGAAGAAGCGGCTGAAAGTTTGGCAGCCAGACTGATTGCTGTCGGACAGCATTTCGGGCTCGCCGTCACCTGCTTGCAAACCGACGGTAGCCAACCTGTCGGTAGAGGCATTGGACCAGCCCTAGAAGCTCATGATGTTCTGGCGGTTCTACAAAACTCTCCTGGAGCCCCTACGGATTTGCGCGACCGTGCGGCCGCGCTCGCCGGAGCTGCGCTTGAGATCGGGGGGGTTGTGAGCGCGGGTGGAGGCTTTACCCGTGCTCTCACGACCTTAGAAAGCGGTGCTGCCTGGGAGAAATTCCGAAGGATTTGCATTGCGCAGGGCGGGATGCGAGCTCCCGGTGTAGCTACCCACGTTTTGGCCGTACGCGCGGAGCGAGATGGAGTGGTCATATCCATTGATAATCGAAATTTGTCGCGGGTTGCGAAGCTTGCGGGGGCACCTCGATCAGCAATCTCCGGGGTCTTCTTGAAAGTGCGACTAGCGGACCTCGTAGCGGCAGGAGACACTCTGTTTGAGATTCATGCTGCCATGGCAAGCGAACTCTCTTACACTGCGGAATTCCTAAGTACGATCGGCCCTGTTATTCAACTAGGAGAGTAATTGCCGCGACCAACGAATGATCAGGCATTGAACTTGCGCCAGGTCTGCTCCGGGTCTCAGTTGCCGTGAGGGCATGGATCGCGCCGCGAGCGCGACATTGAATAAACGTTCAACGATCATGGCCGCAGACGCGTTTGCACTATATGCCAGACTGCCAAGCGTAATGATCGAATTGGGATCGAGTACGCTCTATTCGCCAGATACCGAAAAGAGCGACCTATGCGCGCCTCCGTGGCACAGCACGTGAAACTGTTAGTCAGGTCGCTGCTACTTCTCTCTGCGGACAGACGCCTTGCGCGGACGACTCCGCTCTGCGCCCGGCTCGACCGAGATTTCCTTCAGTGGTACGCATCCGGTGTAGGCCGCAGGTGATCAGGTTTCGGGATTGGAGCGCGCGAGCTTGCGGTGCTCTTTGATCAGGTCGACCAGCGTGTCGATGCCGAAGTCGGTGAACGCCAAGACTTGATCGTCGCCTGTTCCGTAGACCCAGATCACGCCGTCCTCGATATCCATATCCAAAGCGACGTCGTGGAGCCAGTCGACATCCTCGCCGAGATCAGCAGCGACACGATCAATGGTCGTGACGTGAGAGACCTTGTTGACGTGCATGTCAGGCGGCGAGCGCGGCGTCGGTCGCGGCGGGGCGACGCCAGTTCCACGGCAGCAGCTCATCAAGCCGATGGGCAGGATGAGCAGCTATTCGCGCAAGGACGTTGGCGAGCCAAGCCTGCGGATCGACGCCGTTCATCTTGGCGGTGACGATGAGACTGTACATCGCCGCAGCGCGCTGCCCGCCGCGATCGGATCCGCAGAACAGCCACGATTTTCTTCCCAAAGCGATGCCGCGCAGACCGCGCTCGGCGGCATTGTTGGACATGCAGACACGTCCATCGTCGAGGAACAGCGTGAAGGCCGCCCAGCGCTTGAGCATGTAATTGATCGCCTTGACCAGATCGTGGCGGGGCGACAGCTTCGCCGCCTGTTCGCGCATATAGGCATGGAGATCATCGACCAGAGGTCGGCTCATGGCTTGCCGCACCGCGACGCGCTCTTCGGGGCTCTTTCCATTGATATCGCGCTCGATTGCAAACAGCGCGTCGATGCGGCGTACGACCTCGATCGCGATCGGCGACAAGGGGATTTCCTTCTTACCCGCAGCCTTGCGACGCGCGTTCTCCTCGAGATCGGCCATGGCGAAGAAGGGTCGGCGGCCGTGGACCCAACACGCCGCCTCCTGGATCCGCCCCGGTTTTCGACCCGCCAGATAGAGCTTGTTGTAACCGTCGTAGGCGTCGGCCTGCAGGATGCCGGCATATTCCGCCAGATGTGCTTGGGGATGCTCGCCACGCCGATCGCGCGAGTAGTAGAACATCGCCGCTGGCGGCCCGGCGCCGCCGAACGGCTTGTCGTCGCGAACGTAAACCCAGCAGCGGCCGGTATCGGTCTTGCCCTTCGCCAGCACCGGCACGGTCGTGTCGTCTCCATGCAGACGCTCGGCCGCCATCACATGAGCCTCGATCAGGCGACGGAGCGGATCGAGCGCCGCGCAGACTGCGCCCACCGCGTCGGCCATCGTCGACAGCGCGATCGGCGCGCCCTCCAGCGCGTAGCGCTCGGCCTGGCGGTTCAGGGGCTGGTGTTGCCCGAACTTCTCGAACACGATCATCGCCAGCAGGCTGGGTCCCGCCCAGGCGCGCGGTATCGGGTGGAACGGCGCCGGCGACTGGCTGATCTTCTCGCAGTCCCGGCAGGTGAACTTTTCCCGCACAGTCTCGACGACCTTCCACCGGCGCGGCTCGGTTTCCAGCGTGCGCGTCACGTCCTCGCCGAGCTTGCGCAAACGATTGCTTCCGCAGCATTCGCAGGCCGTCGGCGGGTCGATCACAACGCGCTCGCGTGGCAGGTGGTCGGGGAACGTGTTGCGTTCGGCGGCTCGGCGCGTAAAGCCGCGCACAATCGTCGTCCCGGCGACCGCCCGTTCGGCGGCAAGCTCATCTTCCGTCGCGCTCGCCGCCAACTCCTCGAAGGTCAACGCCAGTTGATCGATGAGCCGCGCCGAACGTTCCGATTTTGGGCCGTAGACCTGGCGCTCGAGCTTGGCGATACGCAGGGTCTGCTGCGCGATCAGCGCCGCATCCTCCGACGCCTTCGCACGCGCAACCGCCAGTTCCGCTTTCAGGGCGGCGTTTTCTTCGGCAAGAGCGTCGCGAGCGGCGTCCATGACACGAAGTGAATCACAGTTTTCGCGATTTGTGGCGCCCCAAAATGCACGGCTTTCCACATATTTTCGCTCATCCCGCTCGCGTCGGGCGCCACGTCAGCTGTGGATTCCTCCAGTCGATTCCCTCCAGCATGTACGCCAGCTGCGCCGCCGAGATCGACACCGCGCCGCCCGATGCCGATGGCCAGACGAACTTTCCGCGGTCCAACCGCTTGCCGTAGAGCGACAGCCCAATCCCGTCATGCCACAGGATCTTAGCCAGATCGCCGCGCCGACCTCGGAAGATGTAGAGATCGCCCACAAAGGGATCGCGCTTCAGGCTCTCCTGAACCTGCAGCGCCAGACCCTGCATGCCGCGCCGCATGTCGGTGTGGCCCGTCGCAATCCAGACCCGTACGCCGCTCGGAACCGGGATCATCGCCGCGCCAGCGCCTTCAGCACTCGCGTCAGCGCCGCACTATCGACGTCCGACCACACCAGGATCCGATCGCCCTCGGCGAGCACGATCTCCATTTGGCCGGTCACGTTCGGCTCATTCTCCTTTGGGGTCGTATCCGGTGTAATCGTCACGGGAACGATCGGTGCGAGGTTCTTCGGCTCGACGGCCTCAACGCCGAACTGTCGACGCCACGTGAAGAGCTGGTTGGCGTTGAGATCATGACGCCGCGCAACCTCGGCAAGCGAGGCGCCGTCCTCGAGACTCTCGTCGACGATCCGGCGCTTCTCATCCAGCGTCCAGGACCGGCGCTTGCGCCCGAGCGTCGCCGGATCTCCTTCATGGCCGTCCGACATCTGTGATGGTGTCCGCTTCTATTAGAAATGGACACGATCATCGCCGTACTCGCGCTCAGCGCCAGGTGGCCGCCGCCGGAGGCAGACCCTTCAGTGTGCCCTTGCTGACGATCACTACCATCAAGGCGAGCTTCCCGCCGTCGAACTGCAGTCCTGCGCTTACGGCTTTGCCGGAGCCGTATTTTTCGGCGATTGCGACAGCCTCGGAAAGATCCAAGGCGGCAGCGGCGAAGGCTGCGAGCGCAGCCTTATCCTCCTCGCCCAGCTTGAATGCAGACGTTGTTGACCCGTCGTCGACGAGCACTCCCGTCGCAGCATCAACCTTGCCTTCCCACAGTTCCTCGTTCAAAAGGACCTTCACTCTGTAGACAAGGCGACCGGTAGTTCCGTCGAAACTCAGGTCGACAACCTTGGCGCCGGCGCCGCGTTTTTCGGCTATTGCAATTGCACGCCGGGCAGACACCCGAACGTTCCCAAATGCCTTGATTTCCCGCAGGATCGCCGCAGTTTCGGACTCGTTGAATTGCGGGACTGAAGGTTGCGTAACAGGATTGGCAGGCTCGTAGCCAAAGGCCGGGAAAGGCGCAATCGCCAAAATTAGCAGGATGAAGAGCTTCGCACACTTTTTGACGTACATGACAATTCTCCTGCGATGGGAGGGTAGGACGGTTGACAGAGGCAGAAATTACGTCGCTCGGCCTCGGCGTCTTGCGATCGTGATGCGTCTTGCGCCGCTCAACCCCGAACCATCGCAATCAAGACACTTTGAATGTCGCCTTATGAAGGGATTGATAGCGACTGCTGGTTGCCTCAAGTTGCGACCGGCAAGGTGCGTTGACAGCGGATGAGATGACATGCTGCTCGCCCGCTTGAAACGTTATCACTCATACCGCAGCTCGTTTCGGCCCATGTTCCGGAAATCGCGCCGAGCTTGGCTTGCGCTTCCATGCATTCGGATAGCGCCCTTGCGTAGTCGGCCTGTTCCTTGACGCGTGAAGACGTCAGGCCGAGCGCTTCATTCCATACGCCGTAGGACTTTGCTGGATTCCCAGCAAACAACTTCAGCCATTGCGAATTGCTGAAGAAGGTCAATTTCGGGCCAGTCGCAGATGCATACACTTCAGATCAGCTGCTTTCGATCGCCATTTCAGCCTCCATTCCCTGTCTACCCGTCGCTACTCTAGCTAAGGCGACAGAGCGCCATATTGATTTATGTCAACCGCTGTTGACCAACAGCTATAGTATGATAGTGATGCCATATGACAATCGGATTTTTGTGAGGCGCTGATGGCACGTAGTGCTTTGGCAAGGAAAGGCAGCGCCACGCGAGACCGCATTCTGAATGCGGCGATCTTGCGGTTTGCGCGAAGCTCTTATGAATCAGTTGGATTACGGGACATCGCAGCAGATGCGGGCGTCGATGTCGCATATGTGCATCGTTGTTTTGGTTCAAAAGAACGACTCTTTGCCGAATCCCTTGAAGCTACCATGGAGCCGGCAAAGCTCTTTGCCGGACCTCCAGGAGATATTGCGGACTTTCTTGCAAAGCAGATCTTTGCACGAGATGGAGGGCGAGGGCGCAATACCGTTGGACCGCTGGATATAATTATTCGCTCGCTTTCAAGCGTCGAAGCGTCCGGCGTGTTGCGGGAGTTCACCCGCGACAACATCATTCGTCCACTTGCAAGAACGATTGGCCAAAAGACCGACACCAGAGCTGCGGTGATCGCCTCGCTGCTGGCGGGGATAGGAATACTTAGAAATGTGCTCCGCATTGACCCGCTGACCGAGGTCGAAGGTGGAGAACTTGAAACGCTCATTGCTCAAATCATCAACGGCGTATTAGCCGCGGATTGCTCGTCCGGATAGGAACGAGCGCTGCAATCATATGGAGAACTTACCATGGATGCCATGACACGCGTTGCGATTGGGAAACCGAAGCTGCCAAAGCTGCCGTTGCCTGAAGGGCATCTCAGCGAGGAAAAGTTTCGAGCCATAGATCGGGTGCGCGAGGCTTTGACCGCGCAGGCGACTGGAGGGCTCTCGCCGGCGTCGCTTGCGATGGCTTTCATGGACTGGTCGATCCATCTGGCGTCCGCGCCGGGAAAGTGCCTGGAGCTTACAATGAAGGCCGGCCAAAAGGCGGCCCGGCTGGGTGCTCACATCGCGACCGCAGGCATCTACAGCGATGAGCACCGCTGTATTGAACCGTTGCCGGGCGACTACCGTTTCACAGACGAGGGCTGGCGTAAGCCGCCGTATAATGTCTGGTCGCAAGCGTTTTTGCTCAATCAGCAATGGTGGCACAACGTCACGCACGGGGTGCCTGGCGTTACACCGCACCATGAAGACGTGGTGTCCTTTGCCGCGCGTCAATTCCTCGACATGTTTTCTCCGTCGAACATTCCCTTCGCAAATCCAGAAGTGGTCGAGAAAGCCGTCGCAACCGGCGGACAGAATTTCGTTCAAGGATTCCGGAACTGGCTTGAGGATGCGAGCCGTGTCGCAACACAGCAACCTCCTGTGGGCACCGAGAAGTTCGTCGTTGGAAAAGACGTCGCCATCACCCCTGGAAAGGTCGTTTACCGAAACCGTCTGATCGAACTGATCCAATATTCTCCGGCGACGGAAACCGTATTCGCGGAGCCGATTTTGATCGTGCCGGCATGGATCATGAAGTATTACATTCTCGATTTGTCACCGCAGAATTCGCTAATCCGATATCTTGTCGGGCTGGGACATACCGTGTTCTGCATCTCCTGGCTGAATCCTACTGCCGGTGATCGCGATCTCACTATGGATGACTATCGGCGGTTGGGTGTCATGGCAGCGTTCGACGCTGTCAGCGCCATCGTTCCTGACTGTAAAGTCCATGCAACGGGATATTGTCTGGGGGGAACATTGCTGTCGATTGCCGCCGCTGCGATGGCGCGTACCGGTGACGACCGCCTGGCATCCGTCACACTGCTCGCCGCGCAGACGGATTTCTCGGAGCCCGGTGAACTGGCGCTATTTATCGATGATAGCCAGTTGCATTTCCTCGAGAGCATCATGTGGAGCAAAGGCTACCTGTCCGCCGACCAGATGGCGGGAGCCTTCTCGCTTCTGCGTTCCAATGACCTTATCTGGTCGCGACTTGTACATGACTATCTCATGGGCGAGCGGACACCGATGATCGATCTGATGGCGTGGAATGCGGACTCAACGCGGATGCCTTATAAGATGCATTCGGAATATCTTGAGAAGCTCTACCTGCGTAATGAGCTCGCCGCAGGCTGCTTTATGGTCGATGGACGGCCGGCAGCACTGCAGAACATTCGTGCTCCGATGTTTGTCGTCGGGACCGAGCGCGATCACGTCGCGCCCTGGCGCTCCGTCTACAAAATTCATCAACTGGCCGATACCGACGTTACATTCGTGCTGACAAGTGGCGGTCATAATGCCGGCATTGTCAGTGAACCGGGACATGCTGGTCGTCGTTTTCGGACTGCACTCAAACACAATACGGATACCTGTCTCGGCCCTGACGAGTGGGTAACCGCCGCCACTCAAAAAGCCGGATCGTGGTGGGTCGACTGGCAGAATTGGCTGGTCGGGCATTCGTCGCAGACGCGTGTCCAACCGCCCGTGATGGGAGCGGCTGACAAAGGTTATGCACCAGTTTCAGAGGCGCCCGGCACTTACGTCTTTCAACGGTGAGGTCGTGATGGATTCGGGAATGCTCAAGAACGTCACATTCGATGAGCTGCAGATCGGTGAAAGCGCTTCACTGGCTCATGTCGTCGGACGCGATGACATTGCCTTATTCGCTGCGGTCTCGGGCGACGTGAATCCCGCGCATATGGATCCGAAATATGCCGCAACCGACATCTTCGGCCACATCATCGTGCATGGCATGTGGACCGGCGCGCTGGTTTCGGCCGTGCTCGGTACAAAATTACCCGGCCCAGGAACAATTTATCTCGGACAAGATCTTAAATTCCTGAAGCCTGTATCTCCCGGCGACACCATCACCGCCACCGTGACCGTGAAGGAGAAGCGGCCGGAAAAGCATATCGTGTTGCTTGACACGATTTGCACCAATCAGCACGGGGTTCAAGTGCTGTCGGGGACGGCGACGGTGATCGCGCCGGCCACTACGATCGAATGGCCTCGAGCAAGAGTTCCAGACGTTTCTATTCGTCGTCATGATCGTTACGATGCTTTCGTGATGGATGCTCGCAGCCGCCCCGCAATCAGTGCGGCCATCGTGCATCCGTGTTCTCCGGAGGCGATCCTTGCGGCTGTTGAGGTTCGTGATGAGGGGCTGTTTGAACCGGTTCTAGTCGGACCTGAGGCAAAAATTCGCGCCGCTGCCGAAGTTGCACAGGTCTCGCTCGACGGCATGGCGTTTGAGTCTGTGGCGCACAGTCATGCCGCTGCGGCATATGCTGTCGAACTCGCGGTTGCTGGCAAAGTTGCCGTACTTGTAAAAGGCAGCCTTCACACTGACGAGTTGATGGAGGCGGTGGTGGGATCCGGACTCCGGACCGGGCGGCGCATGAGTCACATCTTTGCCATGGATGTGCCGGCCTATAACAAGCCCCTTTTTGTCACGGACGCCGCAATCAATATTCGGCCGACGCTGGAGCAGAAATGCGACATTTGCCAGAACGCGGTCGACCTGCTGCTCAAGCTCGGTATGAAAGAACCGCTTGTGGCCGTGCTCGCAGCGGTGGAGACCGTGACCTCCAGGATGCCGTCGACGCTTGACGCGGCGGCGCTGACCGTGATGGCGGCCCGCGGTCAGATTACCGGGGCTAAAGTGGATGGCCCGCTGGCCTTTGATAACGCCATCAGTCTCGATGCGGCAAAAACCAAGGGTATCCTTTCACCGGTCGCCGGTCAGGCCGACATCCTGCTGGTGCCAGATATCGAAGCGGGCAATATGCTCGCCAAGCAATTGACCTATTTTGCAGGCGCGACCGCCGCCGGTCTCGTTCTTGGTGCACGCGTTCCTATAGTGTTGACCAGTCGGTCTGATTCCATGACGACGCGGATTGCATCCGCTGCACTTGCCAAACTGGTCGCTGAACCACGCGCCATGAAAGGCCTGCCGTCGTGAGCGCCGATCTGCTGATCACCTTTAATGCGGGTTCCTCTTCGGTTAAAATCGGTTTGTTTGAGGTCGATGGCGCCGTGTCCCGCCGACTGGCAAGCGGGGTGATCGATTTCAGAAAAACTCCGCTGAGCTTTCGGGTTACAGAAGGGCCGGCGATCTTCAAGGTCGATCTCAAGGCCAGGACGACGGATGATCTGAGCGAGGTGTTGGCCGAGACGTTTAGCTGGCTCGCTAAACATTTCGACCTCAGGCACATCGCGGCGGTTGGGCATCGCGTGGTGCATGGCGGCGATACCTTTGCCGGACCCGTTCGAATCGATGAAACTTCCATTAAGGCAATCGATGCCTTGAGTGCGCTCGCACCGTTGCATCAGCCGCAATGCGTGCGCCTGATCAGAGCGATTCAGAAATTGCGATCCGATGTGGTGCAGGTTGCCTCCTTCGATACATCATTCCACCGCACCAACGCGGACGTCGTTCGGCGCTTTGCCATTCCTCGCGCGCTGCATGAGTCCGGTATCAAGCGCTATGGATTTCATGGATTGTCCTACAAATATATCGCGGGTGAACTTGCGCGCCGCGCTCCCGGAGTAGCGTGGGGCAAGGTGATCATCGCCCATCTCGGCAGCGGCGCGAGTCTGTGTGCGATTGAGGATGGTGTCAGCCGGGATAGCAGCATGGGATTTTCCACGCTCGATGGCATTCCCATGGCGACTCGTTGCGGCGCGCTCGATCCGGGCGTGTTGCTGCATCTGCTCGGTCCGTTAGGCCGCACAATCACCGAGGTCGAGGACACACTTTACCATCAGAGCGGGCTTCTCGGCGTATCGGGAATCAGTGCTGACAGCCGGGAACTTTTGATGAGCGATCAACCGGAAGCGCGGGAAGCAATCGCGCTCTTTACTTTTCGAATCGCTGGTGAAATCGGGCGGCTCGCGGCAACGTTGGGTGGTATCGATGCACTGGTCTTCACAGCAGGTATCGGCGAGCACCAACCTCAAATCCGCGCTGAGATTTGTGATCGGCTTGCATGGCTCGGCCTGAAACTTAGTCCCGCTGCCAATGCAGCAAATGCGGAAGAAATCAGCACCCGCTCAAGCCCCGTCTCGGCATACATCATTCCAACCAACGAAGAACAAGTCATCGCGGATGAGGCGTTCTCGGTTCTGAATGAGAGGGCTCCAGCGCCATGACAGCCATTGTCGATCTGGGAGGCAAACGCGGTCTGGTCGTGGGTATCGCGAACGACCATAGTATCGCCGCGGGATGCGCGGCGGCGTTCTCGCAGGCGGGGGCGGAACTTGCGATTACCTATCTCAACGAAAAGGCGGAACCGTATGTGCGGCCCGTCGCGGACTCCCTCGCCGCACCAATCATCGTTCCCTGCGACGTTCGGATTCCGGGACAGTTGGAGAGCGTGTTCGAGGCAATCGAGAGACAATGGAGCCGGCTCGACTTTGTGCTGCACTCCATCGCCTTTGCGCCACGCGAGGATTTGCGCACCGGTATCGTCAATTGCTCGGCCGAAGGGTTTGCGCTTGCCATGGACGTCTCGTGTCATTCCTTTATTCGCATGGCGAAGTTAGCAGCTCCGCTGATGACCGACGGCGGTTGTCTGCTGACAGTCAGCTTCTACGGGGCAGATCGTGTCGTTGAAAACTACAATTTGATGGGACCCGTGAAGGCCGCCCTCGAATCCAGTGTCCGCTATATCGCCGCTGAACTTGCAGATCGAAGGATTCGTGCTCACGCGATCTCGGCGGGGCCGGTCAAGACGCGCGCTGCTTCCGGCATTGACAGGTTTGACGAATTGCTCGATGAAGTCCGTGCGCGCACGCCGGCAGGTCAACTCGTAACGATCCAGGAGATTGGCCGCGTCGCGGCCTTTCTGGTCAGCGGTGCCGGTGCGCCCCTCTCTGGCTCGATCATCTATGCCGATAACGGTTTTCACACTATAGCATAGTGACACATTTGTCGTGCGGTAGCTTCCGGCATAATAAAAGAAGGCAAATGACCGACACCTTCGACGATAAGCGCCTCGAGCGCGTTCTCGGGCGCGGCGATGGTGTTGTTCGTTGTCTGCGGTTCGCAGCTCTTACTGTTGGCCTTGTGCTAGCGGGATGTGCTGCCCGCCCGGGACCCGAGGTGTTGAACCCGGTGCCGACCGCGCTGCCGGGCGCAAAAATGGTAACGGTGTATGTCGCGACAACGGCCGAGCGCGAAATTCCTGATAGCAATATCTTCGCAAACGGCCGCGCTCGAAGTTTGAATTATGCGGAGTTCAAGATCTCGATCCCGCCGCGGCACCAGCCCGGAAATATCGAATGGCCAATAGGGAACCCTGATCCGGCGATCAGCTTTGCGACCGTGCAGCAGAGCATTCTGGACAAGCAGACTTTCGAGCGGCGGGTTACGTCTGGGGCAAGCAGCTCGAGCCGTGCGAAGGTCGGCGTTTTTGTTCACGGGTTCAATACAAACTTCCAGGAAGCGGTTTACCGGCTCGCGCAAATGGCAGCTGACGCTGATGTCGATGGCGTACCGATCCTCTTCGCCTGGCCATCCGCGGCAAAGGCGACCGGATATGTCGCGGACAAGGAGGCGGTGACGTATTCTCGGGATCGATTGGCCGAACTTCTGACGACGCTTTCGCGCAAGACGTCCGTTGAGGGGATCAACCTGATCGGGCACAGCATGGGTGCATGGCTGACGGTGGAAGCGTTGCGCCAACTTCGCTTGGCCCGCAACGATGCCGCAATCAATCGCTTGAATGTCATACTTGCTGCTCCGGACATCGACGTCGATGTGTTCCGCTCCCAGATGGAAGTGATCGGTCCGCTTTCACCACCAATGACAGTGCTTGTGTCGCGAGATGACATTGCTCTCAAAATATCCGGCAAGATCGCAGGAGAGCGGCCGAGACTTGGTGTTCTCGATGTGGATGATCCGAGAGTTCAGGAGGCGGCACTGAAGGCAAATCTGCAGATTGTAGATATTTCCAGCCTGAAGGCGTCCGACGGCTTCAATCACGATCGTTTCGCTAGACTTGCCGCGCTCCATTCCCGGCTGACTCACGCCGAGGTAGGCGGCGCGGGCCACGATATGCGCCGCGCTGGTGCATTTATCTTCAATACGGTCGGCACCACGCTCTCCACCCCATTTAGTCTCGTAGGGGGTGCGATTGCTGGTGAATGAAATGGTGAGCATACTCGCGATGCTCGTGACCTTGATAAAGGGCTGATTCATAAAGCGCGCGATCTGAAGATCGTGGACCCCAGCTCCTCTCGAGATCGGCCTGCTCTGCCGCGATAGGGCAGCCAGCGCGGATGCCGCTATCCGTGAGGGCATCGGCGGTGACTCGAGCAAAATAAAAAGACCGCCTCGCGGCGGTCTCTCCGCATCTAACCGGGGCTTGATCAAGCAGCTCGTTTGAACGCTTCCCGCGCAGCCTCATTGGCGCGATCAAAAGCAGTGCGCGTTTCCGTCAAAGCCGCCATGAGTGCGGACCATGACTGGGTTCCCGCCTGGCTCAACTTCTCGAGTTTTTTCTCCGCCTCGGCTGCATCGGCTGTCATGCGCTTAACGGCGGCGTCGATATCGCCCCGACGCTCAGAAGCGAATTTCTTCGCATCGTTTTCAAGCTTGTCGGCCGCTTCGCGCCACGCTTTCAATTGGGCATCGGCTTGAAGCTTGAACGTCGCCTGCTGGTGCTCGATTTGCTTGCCGAAGCTTTCGACATACTTCTCGACCTCGGTCTCGAATAAGCGCCAGTCGGTCGCTAGTTTTGCTTTTGCCTGGATCCAGGCGGCTTCGTTAGCTTCCGACTGCTTTTTCATGGTGTCGCGGAAGTCATCTCGCTGCTTGCGCAGGTCAGCAAGAACCTTTTTGGCCTTGTCGCGGACATCGGTTTGCACCTGGGCAGCCTTGCCCTCAAGCGAGGTCAACGTTGCGTCCATTTCGTCGAGACGCTCCTTGGCCCAATTTGTAAAGAAGTGGGTGTTGCTTTGCATAACCTTTACTCCTCGCCTCCATGATCTCCTGTCGCTGATTAACAGGCCGCGCCAAACTATGTTTGATCTGGGTCAATATCAAATCTAGGAGGGGCCGCGGTCTCATCTGACGTCACCCAAGACATGTCGCGGATAGGGAGGCGGTGACGTGTGCCCGGGATCGATCGGCTAAAATTCTGGCGCCGTTCTCTTCGTCGAGTGCGCGCGCGCCATCGGCCAGATCGGCCTCCGCGACGTTATCAAAAACCAGTTGCCATATCGCACTACTATCGTACAGTCAAATCTGGTCAACAGTGGTTGATGTGGGTCAACATCGCGCTCTGTCGCCTTAGCTAAAGTTACGCGATTAGAAAATTAGGCAGAGCATGGAGACGGCAATGGCGATCGAGAACGACTCCCCTGAAGCGCAAGCACCTGTGGCCGATCTGAAATACCTTTTCTTCAGCAGTACAGAGTGGCTGAAGTCTTTTTCTGAAAATCCTAGAAGATTATATGGCGTGTGGAACCAAGCACTTAGCTTCACCGCATCTCGCCTCCAGGAACAGGCCGATTATGCAAAGGCGCTATCCGAATGCACGGATGTCGCCGAAGCGCTAAAATATTCCGCTGAGTTCATGCAAAATGCATGGAAGAAATCCTACAGTGACGGATCGAAATTCTTTGAGGCTTGGCGCGAGAATCTGCCTTCCGCGGCGCAGGGCAAGTAACCTTTATCCTTGCCCGTACGCGGGATGACATTTCGTGCTGCTAGACGTTATCCGAACAGGCAGTCTAGCATTTCGCGAACGATGCGCTGCTGAGCAGATTCACAAGAAGGGCAATTGATGACCATTACGAAATCCACAAAGCCTTGGCTTATTGCCGCTCTCGTCGCGATCCTCGCCGGGGGCGGCTATTATGCTTGGCAGAAATTCCTCAGAAGCGATCCTCTTGAAGGGATAGCGCGTGGCAACGGCCGGATCGAGGCGATCGAGATTGACGTGTCGACTAAAGCGCCGGGACGCGTCAAAGAAATATTGGTCAATGAGGGGGATTTCGTTACCGCCGGGCAGGTGCTTGCCCGTATGGATACGGAGCAGCTCGAAGCGCAGCGTCGCCAGGCCGAGGCGCAACTGCATCGGGCAAAAATCAGCATTGATACCGCCAAGAGCCTTGTCATTCAGCGGGAGGCCGAACGAACGGCGGCGGCTTCGGTTGTCGCCCAGCGCGAGGCGCAGCTTGACTCAATTCAGAGAAAGCTTGCGCGATCCGAGCAGTTAATCACCACCAACGCAGTTTCTCAGCAGGTGCTGGACGACGACCGGGCGAATACCCAAGGGGCAAAGGCTGCAGTAGCAACGGCAAAAGCACAATTTGCCGCGTCGGAGGCCGCGATCAGTGCAGCAAACGCACAGGTGGTTGATGCCGGTGCCGCGGTCGAAGCAGCCAAAGCCTCCCTCGAGAGTATCGGCGCCGATATCAACGATAGTATCTTAAAATCACCTCGCGACGGGCGCGTTCAATATCGTGTGGCGCAGCCCGGCGAAGTTCTTTCCGCGGGTGGGCGGGTTCTCAATCTCGTTGATCTCGGCGACGTCTACATGACTTTTTTCTTGCCGACAGCGCAGGCGGGGCGCGTCGCAATTGGCGCCGATGTGCGTCTCATACTTGATGCCGCTCCTCAGTATGTCATTCCGGCTAAAGTCACTTTCGTCGCCGATGTCGCCCAGTTCACGCCCAAGACAGTCGAGACTGAAGAAGAGCGGCTAAAGCTTATGTTCCGAGTCAAGGCACAAATTGCTCCGGAATTGCTCCGAAAATATATCCAGCAGGTCAAAACCGGCCTTCCGGGCATGGCCTATGTCCGGCTCGACCAGAAAGTGGAATGGCCAGCCAGTCTGCAGAGAACGCTGGCACAATGAGCGACCTGCAGCCCAAAGACCACCCTTTGGCTTTGACGCCGGTCGTCCGCCTGGACACTGTCGGGCTGTCATACGGAAAGACCCGGGCACTCGGCTCCATTACGCTCAATATGCCGGCGGGCTGCATGGTCGGGCTGATCGGACCTGACGGTGTCGGCAAGTCCAGTCTCCTTTCGCTGATTGCGGGCGCTCGCGCCATTCAGCAAGGCCGTATTACCGTGCTGGGTGGAGACATTGCCGACGCATCTCACCGGGCGATGGCTTGTCCGCGCATTGCGTATATGCCGCAGGGACTCGGAAAGAACCTCTATCCGACACTTTCGGTATTCGAGAACGTTGACTTTTTTGGCCGTTTGTTCGGTCAAGACAGGCAAGAGCGCGAGCGTCGCATCGGCGAACTGTTGCAAAGTACCGGCCTGGCTCCTTTTGCGGATCGACCAGCGGGTAAACTTTCGGGCGGTATGAAGCAGAAGCTTGGTCTTTGCTGCGCCCTGATCCATGATCCTGATCTCCTGATCCTCGATGAACCAACGACCGGCGTCGATCCTTTGTCACGGCGGCAATTCTGGGAGTTGATCGACCGGATTCGGTACGACCGCTTGGGTATGAGCGTCATTGTCGCGACCGCCTATATGGAAGAGGCTGCGCGCTTTGATTGGCTGGTGGCGATGGATTCGGGCAAGGTGCTCGCAACCGGTACGCCCACAGACCTGCTGGAGCAGACCGGCGCTCTTAATCTCGATGCCGCATTCATCGGCCTGCTCCCGGAAAAGGAGCGTGCGGATTACAGGGAAGTGGTGATTCCACCTCGCTCCTTCGAGCACGATGAAGAGATTGCCATCGAGGCCGAGCATCTTACCGTCCGCTTTGGAGACTTCACGGCGGTTGATGACGTCAGCTTTCGCATCAGCCGAGGCGAAATCTTCGGCTTCCTCGGCTCGAACGGCTGCGGCAAATCAACGACAATGAAGGCGTTGACTGGACTGCTGTCGACCAGCCAGGGCAACGCGAGGCTGTTCGGACACCAAGTGGATCCGAACGATATGACTGTCCGGCGCCGTGTCGGCTACATGTCGCAAGCCTTCTCGCTATATTCGGAGTTGACGGTTCGGCAGAATCTCGATCTGCACGCCCGTTTATTCAGCATCCCTTTGGATGCAATTCCCGCGCGAACCCAGGAGATGGCGCAGCGCTTCGATCTCGCCGCTGTTATGGATTCTTTGCCGGACGCATTGCCGCTCGGTATCCGTCAACGACTATCGCTTGCAGTCGCGATGATTCACTCTCCCGATATCCTGATCCTTGACGAGCCGACATCCGGTGTCGATCCCGTCGCACGCGATGGCTTCTGGCAAATTCTGTCCGACCTTTCGCGCAAGGATCATGTTACGATTTTCGTTTCCACGCATTTCATGAACGAAGCAGAGCGTTGCGACCGCATCTCGCTCATGCACGCAGGCAAGGTCCTGATCAGCGACACTCCGGCTGCAATAACACAGAAGAGAAGCGCTAAAACGCTCGAAGACGCTTTCGTTGCCTATCTCCTGGATGCCAGCGGACAGAAGGAAAAATCGTCCCCCACAACAACGCCTGTGCCGCTATCTTCGGCCGCGGCAGCTGACACACAGAATAAAGTCGACAGAAGAACAACGGCGAATCGGCTTTTCAATTTCCGGCGCATGTTCGCCTACACTCAGCGTGAGGCGCTCGAACTGCGTCGCGATCCGATACGCGCCACGCTCGCCACGCTTGGCAGCGTCATTCTGTTGTTTGTTTTGGGCTACGGCATCACGATGGACGTTGAAAACCTCTCCTTCGCGGCGCTCGATCGTGACAACTCCACGATCAGCCGCGACTATATTCTCCAAATTGCCGGCTCACGCTATTTCACGGAAAAGGCGCCGATTACTGACTATGCCGATCTGGATCAGAGGATGCGCAGCGGCGAACTTAGTTTGGCGATCGAGATACCTCCAGGGTTCGCACGGGATGTCTCACACGGCCGCAATGTTCAGATCGGCGCATGGATCGACGGCGCCATGCCATCGCGCGCTGAAACCATAAGCGGGTATGTGCAGGCCATGCACGCAAATTGGCTGACCCAAAAGGCTCGGGAGCTTTACGGGAGCGCCGCAACATCGGGTAGTTTCCAGATCCAGCTTCGTTATCGATACAACCCGAACGTCAAGAGTCTGGTGGCGATGGTGCCCGCCGTGATCCCGCTACTCCTCCTGATGATACCGACGATGCTCGCCGTACTCAGCGTTGTTCGGGAAAAGGAACTTGGGTCCATCATTAATTTCTACACAACGCCCGTCACGCGACTGGAATTCCTGATCGGAAAGCAAATCCCTTATGTCGTGCTTGCGATGCTGAACTTCTTGCTGCTGGTGATCTTTGCGATCTTTATTTTCCACGTGCCGTTTACGGGAAGCTTCATGACGCTCACCGGTGCGGCATTCCTCTATGTCGTGGCTGCGACCGGCATGGGCCTTGTCATATCGGCTTTCATCACCAGTCAGATCGCAGCAATCTTCGGTACGGCCCTGCTGACAATGATTCCTGCCATGCAATATTCTGGGCTTATCGATCCGGTGTCGTCCCTTCAGGGAGTCGGCGCGTTCATCGGGAAGATTTATCCGACCACTTATTTCGTCACCATTGCGCGCGGTACCTTCTCCAAGGGGCTCGAATTTTCCGACTTGGCTGGTTCGTTCGTACCTCTCTTCATCGCGATTCCCGTCTTGTTGGGACTGGGCGTTGTTCTTCTCAAAAAGCAGGCGAATTAGCCATGCGCCTGACCAATATCGTTCAATTGGGTATCAAGGAATTGTGGGGACTCATTCGTGACCCCATGATGCTGGCGCTGATCATCTACGCTTTCACCATTTCGATCTATACCGCATCGAAAGCAATGCCGGAAACACTCAATCGAGCAGTGATTGCAGTGGTTGACGAGGATCAGTCACCAATATCATCCCGCATCATCACGGCGTTCAATCCTCCTTACTTTTCGATTCCGAAGCTGATTACTCAATCAGAGATGGACCGCCGCATGGACGCTGGCCTGGACACCTTCGCGCTCGATATCCCGCCGAACTTCCAGCGCGACCTCCTGGCCAACAAATCGCCTACGATTCAGATCAACGTTGACGCGACCCGCATGTCGCAGGCCTTCACGGGCAGCGGATACGTTCAATCGATCGTCACCAGCGAGATAAACGAATTTCTAAAGCACTATCGGGCGGCAAGTACCGTGCCCATCGAGCTTGCGCAACGGGCCCGCTTCAATCCGACGCTCAACAAGAGTTGGTTTAGCGCAATTAATAATGTGATCAATTCTATCACCATGCTGTCGATCGTCCTGACCGGTGCCGCCCTTATCCGCGAGCGCGAGCACGGGACGACGGAGCATCTTCTTGTCATGCCGGTCACGCCATTTGAGATCATGGCAAGCAAGATCTGGTCGATGGGCTTCGTAGTTTTGATCGCCTCCGCGTTTTCCCTTGTTTTCGTCGTTAAAGGCTGGCTTGCGGTTCCCATACAAGGATCGCTGGCACTTTTCTTGTTCGGCGCAACGCTGCATCTGTTCGCTACCACCTGCATGGGCATCTTTCTCGCCACCATGGCGGGTACGATGCCGCAGTTTGGTTTGCTGCTGATGCTCGTTCTTCTTCCGCTTCAGGCATTGTCCGGCAGTATGACCCCACGCGAAAGCATGCCCGAGATTATTCAGAACATCATGCTGGCAGCGCCGAACACGCATTTCGTGATGCTGGCGCAGTCCATCCTGTTTCGAGGCGCCGGTCTTGATGTGGTTTGGCCGCAGCTCCTGGCGCTTATCGTGATTGGATCAGTTCTTTTTTTCCTGTCGTTGAGGCGCTTCAGACAGTTTCTGAGATAGAATCGGAATGAGCTTTAAGGTTCTGGAAACCGCGCACTAAAGCGGATGGGTTCAGGTTGAATCGATTTTGGATTGAACGAAGTCGCTTGCGCGGCAATTGAGGGAAGAGTCGCAACAGCAAGCTCCTGTGTGAGAGGATCGCGGGTTTTCGAAACACAATCCTTCAGACAGGAGTTTTCGCAATGGCTGAGATCAGCCTCTTTGCCGCCGTATGATTGAGGGCATGACGGTTCGCAATCTGTCGCCGCAACGCAGTGATTCGACCTTGCCGCGGTATCGAAGTTGAGCCGGTATTTGGTCGGTCGTCTGATCGTCCCGAGCTGTAGGATATCCGCGTCTTTCAGATCCACTTGGTGGTGATCGAGATATCCTGGCCGGCACTCGATCAGATCGTGTGTGCGCAACACCTTTTCTACGATGTGACGCTCGGCCAAGATGCCATTTCGGAGCGCATCAGCTATGCACGCCAGCCGAGCAAGCTGCCGGTGGCGTTGGGCATCGACAAGGTCGCGTGCTTCCTGGATACAAGTCCAAGCCTGAAGAGCCGCACCGCGCTGACGACGGTCTATTCTGCCGTACTGTGCATGTCGGAGGTGGTTCTATTTAAGATTACCGACATCGACAACCGGCGGATGGTAATCTGGGCAGAGCAGGGTAAGGGCTGACCGTTACGTCGTAAGCGTCCAACGCGCGCCGTCAGGAGCGCGTGAAGTTCTGCGGCAGCAGCGCGTCGATATCTTTGTTGAGCCAGCCTGCGGCGATGCGCTCGAGCGTTTGCGTGAGCCAGCCATTGGGATCGATGTCATTGAGGCGCGCGGTCGCGAGCAAGGAAGCGATCGTCGCCCAGGTTGTGCCGCCTGCCTCTGATCCTGCGAACAGGGCATTCTTCCGTGTAATGCAGATCGGTCGGATCGCGCGTTCGACCGTGTTGTTGTCGAGTTCGATGCGACCGTCGTCGAGAAAGCGGCGGAACTCGGTCCTGCGGGATAGGGCATAACGGATCGCGTCGGCGACCTTGGATTTACCCGAGATCCGCGTCAACTCGCTTTCCCACCTGGCCATGAGCTCATCGACGATCGGCGCTGACGCGCGACGCCGCGCTGCAAGCCGGGTTGGCGGATCGCAGCCTTTGACTTGCTCCTCCACGGTCCACAGGTCAGCGACGCGCTGAACCGTCCAGGTAGCTGTTTGCGACACGCCCTCGACGTGGAGTTTGTAGAACTCGCGCCGCAGATGCGTCCAACAGCAGGCCATCGTGGCCGGCCCGCCGGGCCGGTCAGGTTCCGTGAGCTTGCGATAGGCGGAATAGCCGTCGCATTGGAGAATGCCCTGCCACCCGGCCAAATGGCGCTCGACGCATCCCGCAGCGCGGCTGTCTTCGAAGCGATAGACGACAATCGGCGGCCCGGCTCCTCCATAGGGGCGATCGTCCCGCAGATAAGTCCACAGCCAACCCTTGCGCGTTCGCCCACGTCCGGGCGCCAGAACCGGCAATGTCGTCTCGTCGGCAAAAATCCTGTCGCCGGCGCGGATGAGCTGGAACAGCCGATCTGCGAGAGGTTCGAGATGGAATCCGACATGGCCCATCCAGCTGGCCATGAGATTGCGCCCGAGTTCGACCTTCTCGCGCGCAAAGATCGCCTCCTGCCGATAGAGCGGCAGGCCGTCGGCGTACTTGGAAACGGCGATGCCGGCCAGAAGCCGTTCGGTCGCGATGCCGCCCTCGATCAGGCGGGCGGGCGCGGGCGCCTGGACGATGTTCTCGCGGCAAGCCTGGCAGGCATATCGGGGACGACGCGTCACGATCACCCGGAACTTCGGCGCGACAACATCGAGGCGTTCGCTGACGTCTTCGCCGATTTTAACACGCGCACAAGCTCCGCAGGAGCAAGGCTGATCGTCCGGCTCGATGATCTCTTCGACTCGTTCGAGATGTGCAGGCAGAGGCCGCCGTCCGCCGGACTTGCGCGGCGGCGTCGGGCTCAGCTTCTGCAGCATGGCGTCGACGGCGCCGAGACCGGTCTGCACTTCCTCGAAGGTGAAGGCGTATTGGCTCTCGTCGAGCTTCTCGGAGCTTCGTCCATAAGTTGCGCGCTGGATGGTCTTCAGCAGAAGCTGGAGACGATCGATCCGCGCCTGAGCGTCGACGCCTGCCGCCCTGAGCGCCGCGACTTCGGCTTGCAACGACGACTGCGAACGGCGCATGTCGGCGATCATCGCCTTCAGCGTCTCGGCGTCGTCGGGAAGGTTCTGGAGGTCGCCGTCCATGCTTCGAACTCAAGCATAAAATCGACGATTTGTGGCGCCCCTATCTTGCCCCTGAATCACTATGCCGCAGCTTCAACCCACGCTCGCGGGCTTCGTCTGAGGCGCACTGCGCACGCGGGTCCAGTCCATCCCTTCGACGAGAGCTGCGAGCTGTACAGCGGACATGGAAACCGTTCCGGCCATCAACTTCGGCCAGTAGAACCGGTCCGCCTCCAATCTCTTGGCGAACAGGCACAGGCCCGTGCCATCCCACCAGACTATCTTCACCCGGTCTGCCCGCTTGGCCCGAAAAACGTAGAGCGCGCCGCTGAAAGGATCGGCGCCGGCGTCGCGCACCAGCGCCGTCAGTCCGTCTGGGCCTTTACGGAAATCGACCGGCCGCGTGGCCAGGACGATGCGCGCGTGCGGCGGGATCATGCCAGACGCGCCGCGCGAATGAGTTCAACGACGCGCTTCGCCGGCACGCTCGCCCCGATCCGAAGGGCGACGCCGGCGACAATGATCTCGCAGATGTCGGTCGAAAGCGGCGCCGAGAACTCCGCCTTCGGCGTTGGCGTCATCTCGACGAATGAGAGCGTCGGCTCGGTCGCAGCGGCGCCGGAGGTCGCGATCCGGGCTCCCTTCTGCGCCTCGCGCCGCCAGTGAAAGAGTTGGCTCACGCTCACGCCATGCGCCCTGGCGACCGCCGAGACGTTGACGCCGGGGGCGCTCGCTTCGGCCAGAATCAAATCCTTCGCCGCTTGCGACCATATGCGTCGCGTCCGCGCGGGACTCGCCTCCAACACGTCCAAAACATGAAACGTTCTATGCCCGGACATATGCTCAGACCTATGATGATCACACCGGAGAGAATCCGAAGGTCGTGATCATCGTCGTCCAACGCGGTCTGCGCTACACGGTAGGCGTTGGACGCTTACGTTACGTCATACTCTCTCTCCGCAATTGTTGAGGATTTTGCGGAGTTATTGGTGGCCCGCGCGGCCGCAGCGCTGGCTGTTTCCTGGCCGTGGCATTCAATGGGGCCGTGAGGAACGATCACGCAGCCCACCAACGCTTGGCAACAGTTTTCGGCGTGGTGTTGAACTAGCGTGCCGAAGAGGATGAAACTGGGCACCGCTAGGTTATTGTGGAGGTCTTTGTAGTTGTTGCGTCGGCGTTCCGCAGTTGGCTCGACGCACCGGCTTGTGCCTTGTCGTCGTGTCCCTGTTCAACTGACTCCCGATCAGTCACGGGTCGCCTCGTATTGCAGATAGGATCGCTCAGCAGTCTCAGACCATTAAGAACAACAAGGACGGTACCGCCTTCATGGCCCAGCACGGCCAGTGGCAGCGGCAATTCAAGGAAGGCTGCGCCAGTGACCAGCAGGAGCATCGCCCCGATGGCCAAGATTAGGTTCTGATGGATGATCGACACAGTCCGCTTCGAGAGTCGATGTGCGGCTGCCAGTCTTTCCATATCCTCGGACAACAATGCGACGTCGGCCGCCTGAAGCGCGACTTCCGAACCAGCGGCTCCCATGGCAATGCCGACATCAGCACGCGCCAGTGCTGCGGCATCGTTTACACCATCACCAACGAAGGCAATCTTTCTCCCCTCGGCTATCTCGCCGACAAGGCGGACTTTGTCCTGCGGCAGCATCTCGGCATAGATTTCGTCTGGCTTTAGCCCCAACGCCCTGCCTATGCGCAAGGCAACGGCCCGCCGATCGCCCGTCATCATGGCGATGGTCTTGACGCCGCTCGCCCGCAAGGCTGCGAGAGCGCCAGCCGACGTATCGCGGAGTTTGTCGGCGACGCTGACCGCGCCAAGAATGCGTGTTTCACGCCCAAGGTAGACCACGGTCTCGGCCCCATCCTGAAACACCCGAAGCGCGTCCTGATCGAGCGATGCTCCCATCATGTCCGCCATTCGCCGGTTCCCCGCCCAAACCGGACCATCGGCATTCCGCCCGATGATGCCAGCGCTCGGGATTGCCTTCACATCATGCACGTCATGGAGGACCAGCCCGCGGCGCGCCGCTTCACGCCGAAGCGTCTCAGCAATATGATGTTCCGAGTGGGCTTCGACACTGGCCAAGGTGGACAGGAAAGCCGTCTCGCTGTTGCCAAGAGCGACAACCCCCGTCACCTCCGCGCGGCCCGTCGTCAATGTTCCGGTTTTGTCGAAGGCAAATATGTCGACGGCAGCCAAGGTTTCTAGCGCCGCGCCACCCTTGAAAAGCACCCCACCGCGCGCCGCCGCTGACAATGCCGACAAGATGGCGGCAGGCACTGAAATGACGATTGCGCACGGGCTTGCTGCAACCAGCAATGTCGCCGCCCGATAAAGCGCTGTTTCCCAGTCCCGCCCAAGCCCGTAGAAAGCGCCGAGGGCGACGACCGATCCGACCAGTACCGCAATCGTATAGCGCTGACCAAACCAGGCACTGAACCGTTCCGACGGAGCCTTGGCGGCCTGCGCTTCCGTCACCAGCGCGATCATTCGCGCGACGGTGCTCTGTTCGAGCGATTTTGTGATCTGTACCTCTAGTACGCCGTCGAGATTGACCGTCGCCTCGAATACCTTGCCACCGGGCTCTTTGCCGACCGGCATGGATTCACCGGTGATGGTGGATTCATCCAGCGCGCCCCGTCCGCGCAGGACGGTCCCATCGGCCGGGACGCGCGCGCCGGGGCGAAGCACCACGATATCGCCGACGTCAAGCTGCGCGGCCAGCACTTCCTCCACCGCGCCTTCCACGGATTTACGAAATGCCGTTTCCGGGCGCAGCTCCATCAGCGCCTCGATCGCACGGCGAGCCCGCCCCATTGCACGCTCCTCCATGGTCGTTGACAGGCTGAACAATGTCAGCAGGACCGCGCCTTCGACCACAGCACCAACGACCGCCGCCGCGATCGCTGCAACGATCATTAACAGGTCGATATCGAGGATATGCTCGTTCCACAGCGCCTTCAGCGCCCGCCTGCCGGCTGGGACTCCGCCCGCCAGATAAGCGAGAGCCGCTCCGATACCGATGGTGTTCACCCTTGCGTCGCCGCTCAGCAACCAGGTACCGACGAGGGCGATTAGAAGCCCCACGACAGTAGTGGAGGTAAGGACAACTGGCATACTGATCGAAAATCGCTGCACTTCGTAAGGTCTCACCACAAAACGCTTACCAACCGATATAGCGGACCATCCTGATCATTTTAGGTTGCGATCCAGCATGTCACGGCGATCGAACTTGATCCTCCATGATTTGGGCAGGTGGAACGACTAGTTTGTGACCAAGACCGGGGAAATGCGGCGTGGAAGACTGAAATTTGGCGCACCCGACACGATTCGAACGTGTGGCCTCCACCTTCGGAGGGTGGCGCTCTATCCAGCTGAGCTACGGGTGCATCGATGTTCAGATAGTGTCCGAGACTGATCGAGGTCAATCCCGAATTCAACGATCAAATCGGCTCAAATGACGCGGGCTTAAACCCTGCCAATTGTCGCCATTCGTACTCCACAACCTCCTTTGCATTTGCTTCCGTGGTGCTTCCGCGACCTCGAACGCGATATTCGTGCTTCCTTCGAGTTTTGCCAATCGCTTGGTTTCACTCGATTTTCCTTGCACTGATGTTCAGCAGAAAGAGCTTGCG
>JAHCKB010000499.1 GCA_026125985.1 Bradyrhizobium sp. | reverse complement strand
CGAACAAGCCCGGTGCAATGGAGACGACGCGAATGCCATGTTCAGCGAGGTCACGCGCGACAGGCAAGGTGAGGCCGACCACGCCGGCCTTGCTGGCGCTGTAGGCCGCCTGGCCCACCTGCCCTTGCGAGGCTGCGCCGGATGCGGTGTTGATGATGACGCCACGTTCGCCGCTCGGGCCCTCCGGTTGGTTGCAGGTCATAGCGAGCGCCGCAAAGCGGATGATGTTGAAGGTGCCGGTGAGATTGATGCCGATGACCTTGTTCCAGGTCGCCAGCGGAAACGGCTGCCCCTTCGATACGGTCTTGGCCGCATCGGCGACGCCCGCACAATTGACGGCGATATGAACCGCCTGGAATGCTTCGAGCACAGCCTCGATCGCGGAGCTAACGCTGGTCTCGTCGGCAACGTCGACAACACGCCCGAATGCCGCGCTCCCCAGTTCCCGGCAAAGATCGGCGAGCCGCGACTCGTCACGATCGAAGGCGGCGACACGCACGCCCGCCTTCGCCAGTGTGACGCACGATGCCCGCCCGAGCCCCGACGCCGCGCCGGTCACGATTGCAACTTTTCCATTCAACTGCATGAGAGCCCCTCTTGCTCGATCTTCTGTATCAGCGGCCAAGGATGGTGATGCAGGCTACCGCCTCTTCGATGCCCTGAAGGCCGCCGCCGTTTTCGGCGAGCGCGATGCGCGCCCCCTCGACCTGCCGCGGTCCCGCCTCGCCGCGCAGTTGCGCCACCAGTTCATGTACCTGCCCGATGCCGGTGGCGCCGACGGGATGTCCCTTGGATTCAAGTCCGCCGGACGGATTGACCGGTATAAGTCCGCCGAGCGCGGTGTCACCGCGCTCCGAAATGATGCCGCCTTCACCGAAATCGCAGAATCCGAGGTTCTCGATCTGGATGATCTCGCCCATGGCCGTCGCGTCATGCACCTCGGCGACAGCGACGTCGTCCGGGCCGATACCGGCCTTGTTGTAGGCCTTTTTCGCCGCGAGCGCGGTACAGTGCCGCTCCACTTCGGACGGATCACGATCGCTACCGGTCTGGATGACCGATGCCAGCACGCGGATGGCCCGCGACTTGTCGAGACCAAGCCGCTTCAAGCCCGCCTCGGTCGCGAGGATCGCAGCCGCCGCACCGTCCGATATCGGCGAGCACATCGGAAGCGTCAGCGGATAGGTGATCGGCGGGGCATTCAGCACTTCGTCGACCGAATAGGCATTGCGAAACTGCGCCAGCGGATTTTCCACGGAATGCCGATGGTTCTTCGCCGCCACCGCAGCAAGCTGGCGCTGCGTGGTGCCGAAGCGCTTCATGTGCTGACGTGAGAACGCGGCGTAGACATCCATGAACACGCTGTAGGGCTTGTCCGAGGTCGTGCCTTCCGGCACCTCGACTCCCTCGCCGAGCGCTAGCAGCCTGTCGCGAATTTCGCCGTCGCGGCTGACGTCCCAGGCACTATCGAATGCCTCGAACATCAGCTTGCGATCTGTCGAGAACATCTTCTCGGCGCCGAGCGCGAGCGCAACGTCCCCCTCACCCGCCTTAAGGAAAGTCACGGCAAGGTTGAACGCCGTGCTGCCGCTGGCACAGGCGTTCTCGACATTGACAACGGGAACGCCGCCGATTCCCATTTCGCGTAGCAGGATCTCGCCGCGGATCATGTGCTGGCGCTCCATATGGCCTTGCGACGCGTTGGCGAAGAAGGCCGCTTCGATGTCAGACTTCTGCAATCCCGCATCGCCGAGCGCGGCATCCACCGCGCTGCGCGACAGGGTCTTCATATCGATATCGAGCATGCGCCCAAACGGGGTCATGCCAACA
>JAHCKB010000498.1 GCA_026125985.1 Bradyrhizobium sp. | reverse complement strand
AGCCTACGGCCAGGGACGGAGGCGTCAGGTTGTGATCGAATGTCTGGCCTGGCGCGAAAAGATGCTCGTGGAACAGGGCCACGACCAAGAGAGCGTCGATGATGACAAAGGCGGTGGTCGACCAGGCCGGCCCGGTTCGCCTCAAGGCAAGCACCAGAGCGGCGATGGTCGCTATACCATATCCGCCGATCACTTGGCCGTGCACCAGCATGCTTTCGCCATGCCCGCTAGCCACCAGGTTGAGCACGAGCACGGCAAACACCAGCAGGCGCAGCCATGCCGACCGGATCTCCCGGCGCCAACGGCGCTCGTCAGCCGAGAGGCTGGCTTCGTTTGTCGCCAGCATGGCCATTTCCGTTAGAGCCGGAAGGCCCTGAGGCGCAGGGCATTGGCGATTACGCTGAACGATGACAGTGCCATGGCCGCCGCTGCGATGATCGGCGACAGGAGGAGGCCGAAGGCGGGGTAGAGCACTCCGGCGGCGATCGGAACGCCGGCGGCATTGTACACGAACGCGAAGAAGAGGTTCTGGCGGATGTTGCGCATGGTCGCTTCGGACAGGCGGCGGGCGCGCACAATGCCCATCAAGTCACCCCTGAGCAGCGTCACGCCAGCGCTCTCGATCGCAACGTCCGTGCCGGTTCCCATGGCAATGCCGACGTCCGCGGTGGCGAGGGCAGGGGCGTCGTTGACGCCATCACCGGCCATGGCGACGATGCGCCCTTCGGCCCTCAGTTTTTCGATCACCGCGCTTTTCTGGTCGGGAAGCACATCCGCTTCCACCTCGGTGATGCCTAGGCGGCGCGCGACGGCTTCTGCCGTGGTGCGGTTGTCTCCGGTCAGCATGACGACCCGGATCTTTTCGGCGGTTAGCGCCCGGATCGCCTCTGGCGTCGTTGGCTTTACCGGATCGGCAATCGCGAAGATTGCGGCTGGAGTTCCGTCCACGGCAAGGAAGATTGCAGTCGCGCCCTCTAGCCGGAGACGCTCCGCCTCTGCCTCCAGGTTGTCCGGGCTGATGTCGAGCTGCTTGAGGAACTTTGCGTTCCCCAGCACGAGCTTGCGACCGTCGACGGTGCCAGTGACTCCCTTGCCGGTCGGCGAGTCGAAATCGGTCACTTCCGACAGCGCAAGCTTGCGATCGGCTGCCTCGTTGACGATCGCCAGGGCAAGAGGATGCTCGCTGGCCTTCTCGGCACTGGCCGCAAGAGTCAAGACGGTGGCCTCTGAAAAACCCTTGGCGGGGACTATGGCAACCACCTTCGGCTTGCCCTCGGTCAGGGTCCCGGTCTTGTCGACTACCAGGGTATCCACGCGCTCCATGCGCTCGAGCGCTTCGGCATTCTTGATCAAGACGCCGGCCTGCGCGCCGCGGCCGACGCCGACCATGATCGACATGGGGGTGGCAAGCCCAAGCGCGCAGGGGCACGCGATGATGAGGACGGCGACAGCGGCGACAAGACCGAAGGCGAGGCGCGGTTCGGGTCCGAACACCGACCAGGCGATGAAGGCGGCAATGGAAACGGCGATCACGACAGGTACGAAATAGCCGGAGACCTGGTCGGCAAGCCTCTGGATGGGCGCCCGGCTTCGCTGCGCTTCGGCTACCATCTGGACGATGCGAGCCAGCATCGTGTCCCGGCCGACCTTGTCGGCGCGCATGACCAGTGCGCCGGTCGAGTTGAGGGTTCCGGCGATCAGGTTGGCGCCCGTTTCCTTGGTTACAGGCATCGATTCGCCCGTAACCATCGACTCGTCGATCGCCGAGCGTCCGCTCAACACTTCCCCGTCCACGGGAATCTTCTCGCCAGGCCGAACGCGAAGGCGGTCACCGACGGAGATCACGTCGAGCGATACG
>JAHCKB010000497.1 GCA_026125985.1 Bradyrhizobium sp. | reverse complement strand
CGCCTATGTCTATGCGGTGGCAAAGGCCTGTGACCGCGGCGAGACCACGCGCGAGGACGCCGCCGGCGCGATCCTCTATGCCGCCGAAAAGGCCACGCAATGCGCGCTGGACGCGCTGCAGCTCCTTGGCGGCAACGGCTACATCAACGAATATCCGACCGGCCGGCTGCTGCGCGACGCCAAGCTCTACGAAATCGGCGCCGGCACCTCCGAAATCCGCCGCATGCTGATCGGCCGCGAGCTGTTCGACAAGACGGCGTGACCCGCCATACGCGATCCTCATCCCGTGGGACCGCGAAGCGGCATCCGAAGGGGCGGAGTATCTGGAACCTGCGTCACACTTTCGGCGACTAATCCATGCTGTGATCGGCCTGTGATACCGCCTGGAGTTGATCCGTGAGCCAGTTCGCCTGGACCCCGATCGGGGAGCCGCCGCCCGTGCCGATCCCGCCGCCGCTGCCGGCGAAGCTCGATTTCGTCGGGAATCGCAAGGGCTTCTTCGACATGATCGGGCGCGGCGCGGGGCTGGAGCTGGTCACGCTCGGCTTCTACCGCTTCTGGCTCGTCACCGACATCCGCAGGCATCTCTGGTCCAGCACGGTGGTCGACGGCGATGCCGCCGAGTATACCGGCCGCGGCCGCGAGCTCCTGATCGGCTTCCTGATTGCGCTCGCCATCCTCGTGCCCGTCTATCTCGGGTACTTCCTGATCAGCGTCGAAGCCGAGCATCTGCAGGCGCTGGCCAGCATTCCGCTGGTCGCCGCCTTCTACGTGTTCGGGCAGTTCGCGATCTATCGCGCGCGGCGCTACCGGCTGACCCGCACGGTATGGCGTGGCGTGCGGTTCTGGATGGACGGCTCGGGCTGGGCCTATGCCTTGCACTCCTCGCTGTGGGTGCTGCTGGCCGTGGTAACGCTCGGCCTCGCCTCGCCGTGGCGCACGGCAGCTCTCGAGCGCTACAAGATGCAGCATTCCTGGTACGGCGATCTGCAGGGTGATTTCGTCGGCTCCGGCTGGGAATTCTTCAAGCGCATCTGGTGGCTCTGGCTGGTCACCCCGCTCGCGTTGTTCGTATTTCCCGCGCTGCCGTTCCTCTACGCGCACTACAAGACTGTCGAGTGGAAGTGGTGGATCTCCGGCATCCGCTTCGGCGCCGTCACCGTGGAATCGAAGCTGCCATCGGATGCGTTGCAGGGCCTCTACTGGAAGACGATCGGCTGGTACGTGCTGATCGGCACGGCGTTTGCGGCAGTCATCGGCGGCGCGACCGCGCTCGTCTTCAAGCTTGGGGGCGTGACCAGTGCTGCGGCAGGGGGGAATGCCCTGGCGCAGAACATCCCGCTGCTGGTGGTGACGGTCATCGGCTACATGGCAATGGCGCTGGCCATGGGCGTGGTCACCCGGCTCTATCTGACGCGCGATCTCTGGGCCAGGGTGCTGGCGACGACGGTAGTGACCAACATCGAAGCCGCTGCCAATGTCCAGGCGAGGGGCGATCTGGCAACCGCGGTCGGCGAGGGCATCGCCGACGGCCTCGATGTCGCAGGCTTCTGACATGACCGCGACCGATAGCGAGGGCGTTCTCTACTTCGACGGAACGTCGAACCGTCGCCATGCGGCGACGCTCGCCCTGGCCGACTCGCTGGAGATCGCCGTCGACGGCAAAACCATGGCGCGATGGCCCTATGCCGAGATCCGCCGTGCCGACAGCGCGCCGGGCACGCTGCGCCTTTCCTGCCAGAGCGCGCCCGCGCTGGCGCGGCTGGTCATCCGCGACGCAGCGCTCGCCGCCGAGCTTTCGTCCCGCACGTCCAATCTGGACGAGCATCACCTCGGTCGCCGCGGCGTGGCAAGGATCGTCGGCTGGTCGCTGGCGGCCGTCGTG
>JAHCKB010000496.1 GCA_026125985.1 Bradyrhizobium sp. | reverse complement strand
GCTTCCCGATCACGCGCGACATGGTGATGGTGGCCAAGAAAGGGCTCCGCCGACCTCGCCGCAACAGGCAACCCGTGCCGGTTGCAGACAGCAATTTCCAACCGGCACCACGTGCCGGGGCCCCCGGCACCACGTGCCTAGGAATAGGAGATGATCAGTGTCCTATCCATAAGGGGAGCGATCTAAAGATAACCACTAAGGGGGAAACGCCCCTCGACGGCGCCCGGTTGAAACTGATCAACGGGGGCAAGCCGTGACGGCGCTCTGGCCCCATCAGGAACGCGGGCTCGCCATGTTGCGGCAGAGCCTGATGAACGGCGCCCGGCATCCGGTGCTTCAACTGCCGACCGGCGGCGGCAAGACCCGGCTCGCGGCCCAGATCATCAAATCAGCGCTGGCCAAGGGAAACCGCGTTGCGTTCGTAGTTCCCGCGATCAGCCTGATCGACCAGACGGTCCGCGCGTTTGGCGCCGAGGGGATCGAGCACATCGGCGTGGTCCAGAGTGATCATCCGCTAACGAACGACTTTGCCTTGGTGCAGGTCTGCTCGGTCCAGACCCTGGCGAAGCGGCAATTGCCGAACGTCGAGCTTGTGATCGTCGACGAATGCCACCAGCGCTTCGCGGTCATCGAGAAGTGGATGCAGGAGCGGCCTGAGATCCGCTTCGTCGGGTTGTCGGCGACGCCGTGGGCGCGCGGCATGGGCAAGCAGTACGACGCGCTGGTCATTGCGGCGACGACGCAAGAGCTGATCGCCCAGGGCATCCTGTCGAAGTTTCGGGTGTTCGCCCCGTCGCATCCGGACCTGAGCAAGGTCCACACCGTGGCGGGCGATTACCACGAAGGCGAGCTCGCTGCGGCAATAGACAAGCCGGAGTTGACAGCCGACGTTGTTCAAACGTGGCTCCGGCTCGGCGAGAACCGCCCGACCTTATGTTTCGCGGTCAACAGGGGGCACGCGCGCTCCCTTGAGGCGCAGTTCGAACACGCTGGCGTGCCGGTGGCCTACATCGACGCCAACACGCCCCGCGAGGAACGGGAGAAGTTGGGCGCCGCGCTCGAGGCGGGCCGCATCAAGGTGATCGTCAACATCGCGACGATGACGACAGGTGTCGATCTGGATGTGCGGTGTCTCATCCTCGCGCGGCCGACAAAGTCGGAAATGCTCTACGTGCAGATCATCGGACGAGCGCTGCGCTCCGCCGCCGGCAAGACCGACGCGATCATCCTCGACCATTCCGACACCACGCTGAAGCTCGGCTTCGTCACCGACATCAAGCACGACATGCTCGACGACGGGTCGCCGAAGAAAGTCGTGCAGCGTAAGACCCGAGAGAAGGCGGCACCGCTCCCGCGGGAATGCCCTGCCGCAGGCTGCCATGCGCTCAAGCCCATCGGTGTGCGGAAATGTCCCGAGTGCGGATTCGAGCCGGTTTACCGCGAAGATGTTGCGGTGCAAGAAGGCGACCTCGGCCTCCTCAAGGGTGACAAGCTGGTTGCCGACCGCGCGACGAAGCAGCGCTGGTGGTCGGGTCTAGCCTGGTATGTTGCCGAGCGCGGGAAAACTGAGCAGTGGGCGGCGTGGCGCTATCACGACCGCTTCGGCGTCTGGCCCCGTAGCCTGATCTGGGCGCCGCGTGAACCGGAAGTCGATGTTCGCAACTGGGTGAAAGCGAGTGCCATTCGCTGGGCGAAGTCGGCGCCCGCACGCGATCAGGTGGCTAAGGGCCGGTCAAATGTGGTGAGCGCCTGATGGTCGAGCGCACACCGCTGAAGGATCGCGCGCGCGGCCGATGGAAGCAAATTCTCTCGGTGGCGGCCGGCATCGACAGTCGCCACCTCGACGGCAAGCATCATCCCTGCCCGATGTGCGGCGGCAAAGATCGATGGCGCTTCGACGACA
>JAHCKB010000495.1 GCA_026125985.1 Bradyrhizobium sp. | reverse complement strand
TTTCGAAATTGTGAAGCGTGTCGTGAACACGCACGCGCCGAACCTAGTTCCCGAAACGGCGACCATCCGCGTCGATTTCGCTGAGACGCCCGAGACGACCGATATCACGGCTCGCCTCAGCAATTATGAGACTCGCATTGCAATGGGCATCTGGTCGGCGGTCGACGCTCTGCTCGCGGACAATCCCGACATTCGTGATCGCGAAGTAGCGATGACTATTCTTCAAGAGCGTCGCGACGAAGCGGTTGCCCTTGGAAAAGAAAACGCAGGATTCAGGTCAATTCCGTTCGATGGCGAGAACCCATGACGACACCTACTTCGGCCGCGGCGTCCGATAACGCCGAAACCGTACCGAGCAACGACAAGCCGGACCACATGATTCCGAAGGCACGCCTTGACGAGGAAATCAGCAAGCGACGCAATCTCGAAACCGAGTACGCGGAACTGGCTGAAAATGTCCTCGCCGAGATTCCCGAACACCTGAAACCTCTGATTCCGGCCGACCTTGGTCCGGGAGCAAAGTTGAAATGGTACCGGGAGGCGAAGAAAACCGGCGTCTTTGACGCCGCGAAGCCGAACGTTCCTGAAACGGACACCGGTAAGCCGCGCACCACGCCACGGGATCAAGACCTTTCAACACTGCCGCCGCATGCACGCATCGCGGCCGGCTACGGAAAATGAGGCTTGATTCATGCTCACTATGATCGAAGCCGCGAAACTCATGAACAACCCGTTGCAGACGGGTGTGATCGAGATTTTCGCGTCCAATAACCCTGTCCTCGAGCGCCTGCCGTTCGTGGACATTCAGGGCAACGCCTTCAAATACAACCGCGAAGGCACCCTGCCCGGCATCGCCTTCCGCGGCATCAACGAGTCGTACACGGAATCGACGGGCATCATCAACCCGCAGACCGAAACGCTCACGATTTGCGGCGGCGACTCCGACTATGACGTCGCCCTGGTGAAGATGGGCGCCGGCTCCAACAACCTGCGCGCCGCGCATGACGCCATGAAAGCGAAGGCGCTGACGCTCGGTTGGCTCAAAACGTTCTTCGATGGCAACTCGGAAATTCAGCCGCGTGAGTTCGACGGCCTGAACGTCCGCCTGTCCGGCACCACGCAGGAACTGGAAACGGGCACCGCCGGCGGCGCGACGCTAACTCTGGATATGGTCGATGAACTGATCGACTCCATTCAGGGCACGCCGGACGTGCTCCTGATGAACAAGACGCTGCGGCGCAAGATCAACAAACTCCGCCGTTCTGCGAGCCAGGCGACCGAAATCGTCACCGACGCATTTGGTCGGCAGATCGAAGCCTATGCCGGCATTCCGATTGGTGTCGTCGGCGAAGACGCCAGTGGCACCGAAATCCTCGGCTTCGACGAGGATGACGGCTCCGGCAACATGGATACCGCTTCGATCTATGCGGTTCGTTTCGGCCTCGACGGCCTCCACGGCATCCAGACCGAACCCATGAGCGTCCGCGACCTGGGCGAAATGGAAAGCAAGCCGGCCTTGCGCACTCGTATCGAGTGGTACCCGGGCCTGGTAGCGAAGCATCCGAAGGCGGTGTCCCGCCTCCGTTGGATCAACAACGCTTAAGGGGGCGGAAATGTACGGACCTTTCGACAAACAACTTGAACTTCGCAATATCGCAGACGGCGCAAAGACGAGTACCGCTGCAGAGACGGGCATCGCTTTCGCCGCGCGTATGGCCGGCGACTTCAAGGCGATCGTGTATGTGAGCGCAGTCACCGGCGGTGGATCTCCTGCGAACACCTACCTGTTCACCATCGAAACGGATGCCTCGGCGGCTTTCGGCGGCACTCCCGTTGAAGTTGGGCGCCTCACCGTGACCGCGGCTGGCGCATACGAAATCCCGCTCTCCGGCGTGATGATCGAGCAGCGCGATCCAGACGCGGCAGCTATCC
>JAHCKB010000494.1 GCA_026125985.1 Bradyrhizobium sp. | reverse complement strand
GACCGAGGATGAGAAGCAGGGGATGCAGCCGGTCGGCAAGGTTGGATTGTGGCGCCGTCCAGCCCGATTGCCGGCGCCGGTCCGAGAACACGAAGGTCACGAGATTGTCCCGAACGCCGCCAAGCCTGCGCAGGGGCGTGGCGGCAACCGCGTCGGATATCGCGTTGACGATGCGTTGCGCCCGCGCGGGGTTCTCCATCTCGGCGGCATTGACCGGCTGCGCGACCACCACGCAATAGCTGTGGCGCTGTTCGAGATATCCTGCGCGCCGTAGCAGGCGCGCAACGCGCGCATCCGACTCGTCGTATCCCCTGAGCAGGATGTTCAACAGCTCCGTTCGCAGGTCGCCCTCGGCCTCGGCGAGCATGCGGGTATGGGCGACATATTCGGATGTCGCGATCGTGCTGATGAGGTTCGTGTATTCAATCGCAAAGTCGGCAACGGCCGAGACCGCCTCTTCCAGATTCGCAGGGCCGCACCTGATCGCAGCATCTCGGATCCAGCGCGCCAGGATTCGGTGGCCGCAGCGGTAGGCGTGAAGCATTGCCTCGAGGGGAAATCGCTGTTCGGCGCGCAGCCGCGCATGTTCTTTCACAAACTCGAAAGGCGTCGGTTCGCCGCCATCGAACAGGCGATGGATTTGCTGAACGTGCTCTTCCACATGTCGGGAAAAGGTGGGCAGCAGTTCCGGATTTCCGGAGGCTGCAAACGCCGGGACTTCCGCCAGCACGGTATCGCGGAGCGTACGGGCAGCGTCCTGCATCGAGCGTTGCAGCTCGTGGGACGCCTTGGGGGCAACGCCGGCTGCAGCGAGCGCCAGCAGGGCCTGTCGCAGCGTCTCATCCGGGCGTTCGTTTTGCGATGCCATTGTGAATTCTTCACAGTCAAGAAGACAATTCTACCGCAATTCTCGCCATGGAGGGAGGGTATGACTGGTGATAATCACCATGTCGGGACTGGAAACCAACGGAGGAGATCAATGGCCAAATTTGTTTTCGCCTATCACGGCGGCGGTGCACCCGGGACTCCCGAGGAAGTCAAGAAAGTGATGGACGCCTGGGGAGCCTGGTTCGGTTCGCTTGGCGCTGCCGTCATCGATGCCGGAAATCCCGTCGGCAAGTCGAGCACGGTCAAGAAGGACGGATCGCTTGTCGAGGGCGGCGGTCCCAACCCGATCAGCGGCTACAGCCTGATCGAGGCATCCAGCCTCGCCGACGCGCACAAGAAGGCGAAGGGTTGTCCGATCCTGCAATCGGGCGGCACCATCGAAATCGCCGAAGCCTTCGACATGTAGGCAGGCGGGCAGGGGAGCCCGAAGGGCTCTCCCGCATGCCCGGGAGATCGCCTGCGAACGGAACCCGGCGCCGGCGTCTCACCTGGAGATCGTCATCGCCGCGACACCGGCCATCACCAGCACCACGCCGAGCGCGAGATTTGCCGGGACGGCCTCGCCGAGCAGCAGCACCGACAGGGCGACACCGATCGGAATGCGCAGATAGCCCTGTGCATTGGTCGTGAGCGTGCCGAGCCGCTGCAGGCACATGTAGAACAGCATCAGGCCGAGTGCGCTGGAGAAGATGCCCATTGTGACCGTCGCCGCCAGCGCTTCGGCCGTCGGCCGAAGGGTCCAGGGGTGCTCGAACAGCAGCGATACTGGCAGCAGCACGCAGCCCCCGAACAGCAGCGAGCCTGCCGCCACCACCATCGGATCGTATTCCGACAGCCGCAGGCCGAAGATCGTGGCGCAGGCAAAGGAGATGGTGGCGAGCAGGATCGCCACCTCGGCCACGAGGTTGCTGGAGAGGCCGCCCAGCGCATCGAGGCCAATGATGACGGTGGTCCCCGCAAGCCCGAGGATCGCGCCGGCGAGTCTCAGCAGCGTCGCCGGCTCGTGCCGGGTGATCCCCCAAGTGATGAGGAAGGCGAAGATCGGCGTGGTGGAAGCCAGCACCACGGTTGTCGAGGCCGG
>JAHCKB010000493.1 GCA_026125985.1 Bradyrhizobium sp. | reverse complement strand
TCGGTCTTGGCGCGCTGGTAGGACGTATATGGAAAAGCCGGATAGTAGTGCGTCCCCGACGGCGACGTCCCTTTCACCAGGGCAGTCACGAAATCCGCTTCGCTCCATCTTCCGATGCCGTCGTTCGGATCGGGGGATATGTTCGGCGCATAGAATGTGCCGAACGGCGAGGGAATCGCGAGCCCGCCGCCGAGGTTCAGGCGATCGGGCTGGTTCGGCACCGCATGACACGAGGAACATCCGCCCGCATTGAACATGACCTGCCCGTTGGCAACGTTCGGCCGGTGGGCCGGCAGCGACGATGACGCAACGCTCGCAGGGATCGTGAGCCACCAGAACAGGCCCAATCCGACGATGCCGATCATGATCAAGGCGATAATCAAACGTTTCAGCATTCACTCATCCGTCATTGAATATCATGGCCATATCTGCGCTACAGTATGGCGACTTTCCGCGTCATGTGCTCGCTGAAATTTCGGGAGGTAGCGTCATTTTGGGGAATAGAATTCGGCAACGCCATCGTCAGGCTGAAAGCAACGGCGCTATATTGGCAACCAAGATCTTGCTAGTCGCGCTTGCATTCGGCGCGTCGGTCGTCATTGCGGGTTCCGTCTTCGCCGAGCAACTCAAGGCGACACTGGACGGCAAGTCCGAGGTGCCGCCTAACGGCAGCAAGGCCACCGGCATGGCCGAACTCGACTACGATCCGGCCTCCCGAAAGCTGACCTGGAAGGTTACCTTTACCGGCCTCTCCGGCCCGCTTGTGGCGGCGCATTTCCATGGCCCCGCGCAACCCGGCAAGACCGGAAGCGTTGCTGTCAAACTCGGAGGTGCCGGCCCCAGCCCCCTCGTGGGCAGTGCCACGCTGACCGACGCCCAGGCCGCCGACCTTCTCGCCGGCACATATTACATCAACATCCACACGGCCAAGCACCCGAGCGGCGAAATCCGCGGCCAAGTCACCAGACAATAGCGATTGGCAAAAAAGGGCGGACGCCGTTCGCGCCCGCCCCCTTTCATCGGTCCCCGGCAGGAACTATCAGCTATTCTTTACCCGGTACGTCTCGTGGCAGCCGCTGCAAGATTTGCCGATCGCGGGGAAATTCGCCTTGAGCGAGTCGAGATCCTTGATTTTCGCCTTGGCGTCGGAAACGGCTTTGGCGAATTCGTCGGTCTTGGCCTTGAAGCCGGCCGCGTCGTCCCAGATCTTGGGCGAGGTGTTGAAATCCCCCTCGAACTTGACCGTCTTGATGCTCGCGGGGAACATCATGGGCATCTTCTTGGCCGTATCCTCAAGCGTCTTCAGCGCTTCATTCACAGCGGCCTGATCGTAGGGCTTTTCGCCCTTCATCATCGGGGCCAGTGTCCCGCCCAGCGCCTTTCCGGTGGCCTTCATCTGCATCTGCGTGGATTTGACGACATCCTGTTGTGCGACGACGACGCCCATGCTCAGCAACAACGCTCCTGCCACAACGACGACCCGTTTCATCAAGACTTTCTCCCATGGTTCGCGGCAGCCCGCGCCTGCCGCGGACCAGCCCCAATATCCTGCAAACACCGCGGAACGGAGTTCATTCCGCCTGCGTCAAAAAGGTCAAAGCCGGTGCTGGCGCTGCGCCTCGCGGATGGCGATCCACACCCGCTCCGGCGTCGCCGGCATGTCGATGTGATCGATCTTGTACTCGCGCCACAGTCCTTCGACGATCGCATTCACCACTGCCGGACAGGAGCCGATCGCACCCGCCTCACCGGCCCCCTTCACCCCCAGCGGATTGGTCGTGCAGGGCACATTGTGGGTTTCGAACACGAAAGATGGACCATCCGAGGCACGCGGCAGCGCATAGTCCATGAACGTGCCGGTGATGAGCTGGCCGTCCTTGTCGGAATAGACCGCCTGCTCCATCAGCGCCTGTCCGATGCCCTGCATCGCGCCCCCATGGACCTGGCCCGCGAGCAGCAGCGGATTGAGCGTCACGCCGAAAT
>JAHCKB010000492.1 GCA_026125985.1 Bradyrhizobium sp. | reverse complement strand
TCGCGCGCCGTGACCACACGAGCTTCACCCGTGTCAAAGATAGGGATCACGAGGCCTAGCTCGAGACCATACCTGTTCTTTGACGTCTGTTCGCCCGCATCATTGGTTTCCACTTCGTTTCTGAAGCCGAGACCAAGTTCCAGAAACGACATGTAGCGGGTGGCGTTGACGAATTTTGCCGATTTCGCAAGCGTCACGATCTCGTAGCGAAGAATGATGAGGTCGACGCGCCGCTTCATCGCCTCGACTTCAACGTCCGCCAAAGCATCAGCGGCGGCGGGCAAGGCCGGAAGACGAGCCGGCAACTTATAGCTGAGATCACTTCCCCAAATGCCCAACATCCGATTTAAAGCTTCACGTGTGGTACTGACGCTCAGTCGCGCTTGGGCCACCTGGGCGCTCAGGTCGGCATAAAAGGCGGTGACGCGCGCTTGGTCGAGCTTGTTGGCGGCACCTGTTTCGCCAAGCTGCTTCATCATCTGGGCAGAAGCATCGGCGGTCTGCCGGGCCTGCTCCAGCAGGGCGAGGCGCTGCTGGGCAGCAATCGCCTTGATGTAAGTCCGACGTACGTCAATCGTCAGGCTGAGTGTCGTCGCGACCGCGCGGTAGCGCGCTTCTTCGAATTCGCGCTTCGCAATCTCAGTCTTTCTCGGCAGCGTCGCGAACGCGAGCAAGTTCCCGACGAGCTGAAAGCCGAATTCAACGAAGTTGCCTGTACCGAAGGAACGGCCCACGGTGATGGCCGGATTTGGGGGCAGGCTGGTCTGGACATACTCAGCCTCCGACACTCCAAGATCGTTGTAGGCCGCCTGTAGCCCGCGATTATTGAGCAGCGCAATCTGTACGGCCGTATCTTCGGTCAGGGGCTCCGACAGCAAGGCCTGTACGCGCTCGCGTGCGCGACGCATATCTTCGGGTGACGAAAGCTTGACCGCATCACGGCCAATTTCCTTCCGAATGCTGTCGCTCACCGGTGCCATGCCACCATCGTCGGTGAACTTCGCGCAGCCCGCGGCCAACAAGCTCACCAAAGCAACGGTGGCGGTGGTGATGATGTTCATTGTGGCCGCCCGGCGCCGGGAGCGACGCGATCGTTGAGTTCCCGCCATGGCTTCAGCGCGACAGGCACGTGTGACGCGGTTCCCGACATCACGGGCTGATAGGGCGCGGCAACTGTTGGTGCCTCCGAATTGGACGCATCTGCAGGCGACAACTCGGGCAAAGGCGGTGCAGCGCAGGCGCCCACTCCAAGCGCGAGCACTGCTGAAACCAGAAATTTCATGACGGCGACCCAAACGGAAGTAACGTGAACGCGACGGACCGAGCATCGCCCGCGGGGTGGCGACGACCTCTGGTGTTCGCGCAAGTCAGGTGTCTGGAGTTGTCGAGCCGATCAGCGGCTCACGACCATACACGCGCCTTCGGCGCGAACGTGGTCAGACGAGTCTAGGGGGACGTTCCGAACGATCGCCGCAGCGGCCCTCGAGCATGTCGCTCAGCCCGGCAAGAAGAGAGGACGCCGCTCTGGAGCCAATCCAAGGGTCGATGGCAGGGGCAGCCATGGCAGCATGGCATGCGACAGTGCAGCAGCTTCCGGCGTGTTTCGCCGGATTGCCGGTTGGACATGAACTTTCGCCGAGGTCCACCAAAGCCTCGGTCCCGCCCGCCCGTTCAGCTTCACTCGCACCGAGGAGTTCGTGCGAGGAAGCTGGCAACGGAGCTTCGAGCGCAGGCCGTGTGTCCGTGCCCCCATGACCGCCGTGAGCCGATGCAACACCCGCGCTGAGCATCCATGCCGCAAGCACAAGCAGAAATGCCTGAGCGAGCTTCCTTAGGGAAAGAGCGGCGATCATGGCGGTAAAAATGAGCAGGGGCCGTTGAGTTGTCAATTAGCAGAATCGCGAGCGGTCAGTGCCGGCGACTGTCGAGGACTTCCAGGATCTCATCGATCTTGTCCTTCCTGTCTTTCTCCGAGCCCGCATTGAAGGCATGG
>JAHCKB010000491.1 GCA_026125985.1 Bradyrhizobium sp. | reverse complement strand
TCCCGCTTACTACGCGCGGAAGTTCGCAAATCGCCTTTGTCTTCGACTTGAACGGATCGTTCGAATTTTAGCTATCCGCTCCGTGGCAATGACTTTGGTTACCGATGTCTTGCTTTCCGACGTGGACCCTTACGCATGGGGCCAAGTGTGAGAAAAATCACATTTGGCGAAATTGATCTCCAGTATCGCTTGCAAGTAGCAAAAGCGCCGTGCCAGCGCCAGCCTGATCCGGGAGACGCGATCATGAAGCCGAGATACTTGCGAGTTCCAATCTTCACGAGCCGTGCGGGCAAGAGCTGCGTGCTGGGCCTCCTCCTTGCGCTGTTCGCCGGCGGGGCAGCCCTTGCGCAGTATCAGGGCACACCCTCGCAGCGGCGCGCCTGCACCCCCGACGTCTATCGCCTGTGTGCCGGCGAGATCCCGAACGTGCGGGCAATCACGGCCTGTCTGCGTCGTAACAAGGGGAGCCTGAGCGACGCCTGTCGCGCAGCATTCGATCAGGCCGCGCAGTAGGAGAGTTTTTCCACTATTGCGACCATAAGTTGGGGTGATCGGTTCGTTTTTCGACGCTTGAAGGCCAAGAGCAGATCGTTCGAAAATGCGGCCCACGTCGTTCCTCCGTATTTTTACGGAGTATTTTGAGCAAATTTGTTAGTTCTCTGAACACCATAGGGGTTGTGCTGAAGCACTCCGTGTGCGATGCAGCATTCAGGCCTTTGAGGCTCAGCCCCCAACACATTCAGGAACGAGGATTACCCGCACATGGGTCTGCGCGTGTTTTTTGCTCTGGCCATCCTTCTGGCCGCTTCGCCGAATGCTTTTGCCGGAGAACAGTCGGGCGTGTTCCGTCGCGTGTCCTGCTCCGTGGTTCGCTATTACGTCGCCAAATACAGCGCCGAGGCCGCCGAGTCCTGGGCGCGTGCCAAGGGTGCAACCGAAGCCGAGATTGCCTCGGCCCGGCGTTGCCTGAAGGGTGCGCCGATCATCACCGCGCAGAACACCCAGATGTTCTAGGCTGATCCGAGCCCGACTCGCAGCGGCGGAGTACGTCGCGGAAGTCGGGCTCACGCCGGCAATTCGTACTTTGCAACGGGAAGAGCCTTTGTTATACGCAGGCCCGCTCGCGAACCCCGTTTCGCCTGTTCCCGGATAGCTCAGCGGTAGAGCATTCGACTGTTAATCGAATGGTCGCTGGTTCGATCCCAGCCTCGGGAGCCACTTTTTCCGTTCAATCTCAGATGCTTGCAAGCGCCGGCCGAAGTCCTTTGTGAGGGCCGGCGCGCTCCGCGGGAGCGTGCACTACCGCCGATCCGTGGTATGTCCACCGGGCACTCACCACACGCCCCGGACGCCATGACCGCTCAATCAGCTCCCGTTGTCAGTCCCCTGCTGACCGATCTCTACGAACTCAACATGGTCCAAGCCTATCTGGACAACGGCGAGAACGGCGAAGCCGTGTTCGAGTTTTTCGTCCGGCGGCTGCCGGCGCGGCGCGGCTTTCTGCTCGCGGCCGGACTCGAGGACGTGCTGGATTATCTGGAGACCTTGCGCTTCTCGGCCGAAGAGATCGACTGGCTCAAGGCCACCGGGCGCTTTCGCGACAACTTCCTCGACTACCTGCGCGACTTCCGCTTCACCGGCGACGTCCACGCCATCCCGGAAGGCTCCGTCTGCTTCCCCTATGAACCGCTGGTGCGCATCACCGCCCCGCTGCAGCAGGCGCAGATCGTCGAATCGCGGCTGATCAACATTCTCCATTTCCAGACGCTGATCGCCTCGAAGGCGGCGCGCATGGTACTCGCCGCTCCGGGCAAGATCCTGTCCGACTTCGGCCTGCGCACCGCGCACGGCGCCGAGGCCGGGCTCTATTCGGGACGCGCCAGCTACATCGCCGGTTTCGCCGGCGCCGCCAATGTGCTGTGCGGCGAGCGCTACGGCATTCCGGTGGTCGGCACCATGGCGCATTCTTTCATCCAGGTGCATGACGACGAGAT
>JAHCKB010000490.1 GCA_026125985.1 Bradyrhizobium sp. | reverse complement strand
CATCGAGCCACCAGCTGATGCCGTCATAGGCCTCGCCGGCAAAGCTCGAGGGCCACTCGTTGTACTTGGCACGGTAGGCCTCGACGAACTTCTTGTTGGCGGGATTATCGACCGTGAAGTGGTAGCGCACGCCCGAATAGACGCCGACCGCTGCCGGGCCGACCGCCGCAGCGAGGGTCTCGTCCTGCAGCACCGGACCGAACTGGGTCTTGGTCTTGTTGAGGCCGACCTGGCCGGACTGTTTGAGGAAGGTGACCGCGTCATTGCCGGTGACGATGACCGCGATGCCGTCGGCGTCGGACTTCGCCATCTTGTCGACGATCACGGAGTAATCGCGGTTGCCGAGCGGCGCGTAGTCATTGCCGACGATCTCGATGCCGGCCTTCTTGGCTTCGGCGGCAAACAGCTCCCAGCCGTCGCGGGTCGCCTGGTAGTCGGCGGTCACGCCGTAGATCTTCTTCAGCCCCTTGACCTTCGCGAACTCGATGCACATCCGGATTTCCATGCCGAGCGTGTTCGAGGTGCGGAACGTGTAGCGCGAACCGTTCGGCCGCGTGATCTTGTCGTCGGCGGAAATGGTCACCAGCAGCGGGATCTTGCGCTGGTCGGCCAGGCCCTGCAGCGCCAGCGTCGATGCCGAGCCGACTGCGCCGAACATCATCTGCGCGCCACCCGCCAGCAGGCGCGTCGCCTTCTGAACGGCGGGCTGCGGCTTGGTCTCGTCGTCTTCCCACGACACCCGGATCGGCTTGCCGAGCACCTTGCCGCCGCGGTCGGCGATGGCGAGTTCGACGCCCTGCCGCATGTCCTTGCCGATGATGCCGTAAGCGCCGGAAAACGCCAGGATACCGGCGATATGAAAATCAGCCGGCTCATCCGCAGCGAGAACACCTGTCGCCGGAGCAAAGGCCGACAGCGCCGCACCGGCCGAGCTCAGCAAAAATGTACGACGATGCATAAAACCTCCCAAAAACCTGTCATTTAGATGTATCTTACTGAGGAGTAGGCTATCTCTGACCTCCAGGTAAATGTCAAGCCGCGGAGCGGCTTGCGACCTGCGGCTTGAACGCAGGCGGAGAAATGTGCATTGGAGACAGGGCGCGACGGTGTGTCGCTTCCTGCATCGTGCCGCAACTTGGGGAAGTACAGGGATGACGAAAAAACCAGTGGGGAGAAAGCGTCCCAATGTTTGGGAAAGCGTCGACCTGCGCCAGGAGCAGCACGAGGCCAAGCGTCGTCTAATCCTTAAACAGGCAGCACTTCTGTTCGCGGATCGCGGCTTTCACGAAACAACGATCGATCAGATCGCCGAAGCTCTCAATGTAACCAAGCCGACGATCTACTACTACATCGAGAGTAAGGAAGACCTGCTCTATCAGGTGGCGCATACGGCTCTCGTCGACCTCAATGAGGCCTTGTCTCGCGATCAAGACGCGAAGCTTCCCGCAATCGACCGCCTCGAACAGTTCTTCACGATGTATGGCAGACTCATACTGTCCGAGTTCGGGGTGTGCCTGGCTCTGGTCAGCGACCGCTCGCTTAACGCGCAGTCACGACGCAAGCTTCGCTCGCTCAAGAAGCAATTTGAGATCACCGTTCGGAAAATTCTCGAAGAAGGCAGCAAAGATGGCACCATCTGCGTGGACGATCCGAAAATGTTCATATTTGCCATCTTTGGTGCGTTCAATTGGGCTCCGCAGTGGTTCTCGAACACAGGCGCATCCACTCCGGACGAAGTCACGGCTGCGATGTTCCATGTATTTCGCAGCGCTGCGGCTCGGTAAAGCAGGGCAATTGAAAAAGCGCTGGCTGGACTGACCAACACGGAAAGCAATACTGGCATACAATTGCCATGGGTATCCGCAACACGTCGTCACCACGCTGGCGCGGATGACTGAAGCCGAAAAACCGATGCTGGGGCCATCCAATAGGTTGGCCGAGTACGCGCCCGAGCCGAACCTCGAGACCAAGAAAAAGGACGTCGTCTGGTTCGCGATCGATGATAATC
>JAHCKB010000049.1 GCA_026125985.1 Bradyrhizobium sp. | reverse complement strand
GAGCGCAGCGGCGGCGGCTGCAACAAGCAGGAGCTTTTTCATTTTCGATTCCCCGACAGTTATCCAGGCGCCGCGACGGGCGCACATACATGCCGGAGAGTAAGAAGGGGCTTTGGCTAATAGGCCGTGACCGCGGGCCGGCCGCGGTGCGGAACCCGGCGCATCGGCGGGCAAACCATTTGTTGTGCTTAACGAGCCCTTAAGGGCGCGGAACGCCGGAACCGAATCTCCCGCTCAATCCAGCCGTTCCCGCACTTCATCGCGCATACGGTCGCGCAGCTCTGCGCGCCGCGCCGGACGCTCCTTTGCGTCGATGTCGTGGCGGTCGAACACGTTGAACTTGTCCGGGATCGGATAGCGCTCGCTTGCCATGGCAAGCACGCGCAGCCGCTCGGCGACCGGCCCGGTCGGTCCCCTGACTTCCCAGCGCCGGACGGTGTCCGCGCCGGCCGGTAGCGGCAGACCGCAGAGCTTGGCCATGTCGGCAGCCGTCAGCGGCCGGCCGATCGCTTCGCCCAGATCGATGCGCAGCTGCTTGAATTCCTTGCCCGTCACGATTGCTTGTTCCCCAATGTCCCAAAGTGTGAAGCGCATCACACGGCCCCGGACATCTACGGGCTATACCGCCCGCAACACCGTTTTCCAGGAGGCCCCAATGCGCCGATTGATCGAAAGCCTGACACCCGGCGAGCGCCCGATTTCCTGGCCGTGGGTCGGTACCATGTTTGCTTTCTACGTCGTGGTGATGGCCGCGGCGGTCACCGTCTATGTCGGTCATCAAACACGTGCGAATCTCGCGCAAAAAACCGGCGCCACTGTGGCGACGACCGGTTCGGTATCGTCTGCGGCGCGGGAGCCGGGGATGCTGCGCGGCTTGCAGCACGTCGTGCATTATCAGGAAGACGCCGGGCAGATCGGGAGCGAGTGATCGCGAAAACTGGTGCTGCCGGACAGGATTGAACTGTCGACCTCTCCCTTACCAAGGGAGTGCTCTACCACTGAGCTACGGCAGCATGCGCCCGGGAACTACAGAATCGGCCGCTTTCGGCCCCCGCGGGCGGCCGGTTCTTGCCACAAGCACCCCCCACGCGCAAGCACGGGGGAGCGCCAACGGGCCGTGAAAAATGGGTCAAAACCTGCTGCTTTGCCGCCGCGAGCACTCCTCGGCCGCTTGATACGCATTTCCGCCTCGCAGCATGCGGTTGCCTGCCGCGCCGGTCCGCCATATTCACCCGGAGGCAACGGGCTGATTGGCGAACGATGACGCAGGACAAAGCGGCCAAGGGACCATCCGGAGGATCGCGGCAGGACCGCCTGGGGCAGGCTCTGCGCGAGAATCTCAAGCGTCGCAAATCCCAGCTCCGCGGCCGGAGCGGAGTGTCCGCTGCGGCGGACGCGACGGCGCCTGCCGCCCCGGACGCGGCTGACGATGCCGGGACGAATCAAAGCCATGTGGCAGGTGCTGCGAAACCGGCGCCCTGACCTCGCGTATCGCTTATGACGATCCGCGAACAGGAGGGAGATGGACCGGTGCCTGCCCAGATCATTGTCGCCTACAGGACGCCCGCCGACTCCAAGGCTTTCGACAAGTATTACTTCGAGACGCATGTCCCGATCGCCTGGAAGATTCCCGGTCTGCGCAAATACCATGTCAGCCGCGGGCCGATCGCAACGCCTGCCGGCCCGTCGCCGTATCACCTGATCGCGACCCTGACCTTCGACAGCGTCGCCGATATCCAGAAGGCCTTTGCCAGCCCGGAAGGTCAGGCGGCCGCGGCCGACGTGGAGACATTCGCCACCGGCGGGGTCGAGATGAATTTCTTCGAGTCGGGTACGGTCTGATTCCTTGACCCTGAAACCCTCCGTGAGTGCAGGCAGTCGCTGTTGGCTTGAGCCGGATGCAGGCTTCGCCTCGGAGAGGAGAGGCGGAAAGCCTTGCATCGGCGCGCGGACAGGCACATCTGGAGCCTGTCATGAATGCTCCGCTCAAACTGATGGCGCTCGATGCCGAGGATCTCGCGGTGGTCTCGGCCCATGTGCAGGATGCCCGCGTCCAGGCCTCCGACATCGTCTGGCGGCAGAACGAGAAGCGGCTGGTGATCGGGCTGTACCGGCTCGATTGGGAACAGACGCTGGCGGGAACCACGTCGCCGCGCCGGCTGATCGCAGCGCTGCGCTTCGACCGGGTGCTGGCCTGCAAGTCGCGGAACATCGATCCGGCGGCGGCGACGGCGCTGGAACTGGTCGGGATCGAATTCTGTCCGGGAGAAGCGCCCGGCGGCAGCGCGCTCCTGATGTTCAGCCATGGCGGCGCGCTCAGGCTCGACGTGGAATGCCTGGAGTGCGAGTTGACCGACCTCGGCCCCGACGACCTCGGTGCGGGCCAGATCGAGGCCGGGCAGGGCGCATAAAGGGCAATTGATCTAGCGGGTTAACGCTCCCGCCCCACCGGGGAGATATCGGCTTTTGCGCGTCGCCGAGGGTTGACGGCAGCACCCCCGCCGCGCCATTGAGCAGTAGGCCGAAAATCCCCCAAGAAAGCCGCCATGCCCGTCCGCCTCGACCGCAGCAGCGCCGATTTCGACCAGCGATTCGCCGCCTTCCTCGCGGCCAAGCGCGAGGTGTCGGCCGACGTCGAGAAGGCGACCCGCGCCATCGTCGACGACGTCGCAGCGCGCGGTGATGCCGCGCTGCTCGAGGCCACGAAGAAGTTCGACCGGCTCGAGCTGGATGCCGGCGGCCTGCGTGTCACCGCCGCCGAGATCGAGGCTGCCGTCAGAGCCTGCGACCCCGCGACCGTCGAAGCGCTGTCGCTGGCGCGCGACCGCATCGAAACTTTTCATCGGCGGCAGATGCCGAAGGACGAGCGCTTCACCGACCCGCTCGGCGTCGAGCTTGGCTGGCGCTGGAGCGCAATCGACGCCGTCGGCCTCTACGTGCCCGGCGGGACCGCGGCCTATCCTTCCTCCGTGCTGATGAACGCGCTGCCGGCGAAGGTCGCCGGCGTTCCCCGCATGGTGATGGTGGTGCCGGCGCCCGACGGCAGGCTCAATCCGCTGGTGCTGGCTGCGGCTCATCTCGGCGGCGTCAGCGAGATCTATCGCGTCGGCGGCGCGCAGGCGATCGCCGCGCTGGCTTGGGGCACGGCGACCATCGCGCCGGTGGCGAAGATCGTCGGCCCCGGCAACGCCTATGTCGCCGCCGCCAAGCGGCTGGTGTTCGGCAAGGTCGGCATCGACATGATCGCCGGTCCTTCCGAAGTCCTCGTCATTGCCGACGAGACCGGCAATGCCGACTGGATCGCCGCTGATCTCCTGGCGCAGGCCGAGCATGATGCGAGCGCCCAGTCGATCCTGATCACGACCAGCAAGCGACTCGCCGCCGATGTCGAGCGTGCCGTGGAGGCGCAGCTCACGACGCTGCCGCGCGCCGATATCGCACGCGCCTCGTGGAGCGATTTCGGGGCCATCATCATGGTCGACAATCTCGACCAGGCCGCAACGCTGGCCAATTCCATCGCCGCCGAGCACCTCGAAATCATGACTGTTGATGCGGAGAGCCTGTCGGCGAAGGTTCGCAATGCCGGCGCCATCTTCGTCGGCCCGCATACGCCCGAAGCCATCGGCGACTATGTCGGCGGCTCCAACCATGTGCTGCCGACCGCGCGTTCGGCGCGCTTCTCCTCGGGCCTCGGCGTGCTCGATTTCATGAAGCGCACCTCGATCCTGAAATGCGGCCCCGACCAGCTTCGCGCGCTGGGGCCTGCAGCCATGACCCTCGGCAAGGCCGAGGGGCTGGATGCCCACTCACGTTCCGTCGGATTGCGGCTCAACCTCTCATGACCACGAAGTCCGCCGATCCCGACGCCAACAATCGCATCGTCGCGGTAACGCTCGACGAGGAATCGATCGGCCGTTCCGGGCCCGATATCGAGCATGAGCGCGCGATCGCAATCTACGATCTGATCGAGCAGAACCTGTTTGCGCCCGAGGGCGCCCCGGAAGGGCCGTATACGCTGCATCTCGCCATCACCGGCAACCGGCTGATGTTCGACATCCGCCATGAAAACGGCACGCCCGTCGTGGCGCATCTTTTGTCGCTGACGCCGTTCCGGCGGATCGTGAAGGACTACTTCATGATTTGCGACAGCTACTACCAGGCGATCCGCACCGCCACGCCGGACAAGATCGAGGCCATCGACATGGGCCGGCGCGGCATCCACGACGAAGGTTCGCGCACGCTGCAGGAACGGCTGAAGGGCAAGGTGCGGGTCGATTTCGAGACCGCGCGCCGGCTGTTCACGCTGATCTGCGTTCTGCACTGGAAGGGGTAGCGCATGGCCCGGAAAAGTGTGCAGCGGTTTTCCGTTGAGGCCATGCGCCAAAATAAACAGCCTTTGGCCCGGAAAAGTGTGCAGCGGTTTTCCGACGAGGCCATGCGCCGAACGAAAGTCTCCTGACGGTGGTGACGCCGCCGCGCGCGAAGAATCCGCAGGCGGTGCTGTTTGCCTGCGGCCTCAACAGCGTGCGCTCGCCGATGGCCGAAAGCCTGCTGAAGCAGATGATCCCGCAGGGCCTCTATGTGAGATCCGCCGGCGTCCGCAAGGGCGAGCTCGATCCGTTTGCGGTCGCCGTCATGGCCGAACTCGGTCAGGACATTTCCGGCCATCGGCCGATGACCTTCGAGGAACTCGACGACTGGGAGGGACTCAATTTCGATCTCATCGTCACGCTGTCGCCCGAGGCGCACCACAAGGCGCTGGAACTGACGCGCACGGTCGCCGCCGACGTCGAATACTGGCCCACCCCTGATCCCACCGGCACCGATGGCAGCCGCGAGCAGAAACTGTCCGCCTATCGCGAGGTGCTCGATGGTCTTCTGATGCGCATCCGCCGTCGCTTTTCCAGGACGGGCGCTGCGAGCGGGTGAGATGTCGCCGGGATGACATCGGTTCCTGTGCCCCGACAATGCCTTGTTCCCCCGTTGTGAAAGCGGGCACCATCCGATAGGTTCCGCGCGCATTCGCCCTCGATTCCCGCGACTCCGAAATCCCTCATGCTCGGCCGCCCCAAATTCGTTCTCGCTTCCGGCTCGCCCCGGCGTCTGGCGCTGCTCAACCAGGCCGGCATCGAGCCCGATGCGCTGCGGCCGGCCGACGTCGACGAGACGCCGCGGCGGGGCGAACTGCCGCGCGCCTGCGCCAACCGGTTGGCGCGCGTCAAGGCCGATGCCGCGCTGAAATCGGTGCAGCTCGATGACGAGTTGCGTGGCGCCTACATCCTCGCCGCCGACACCGTGGTCGCCGTCGGCCGCCGCATCCTGCCCAAGGCCAATCTGGTCGACGAGGCCGCGCAGTGCCTGCGACTGCTGTCGGGCCGCAACCACCGCGTCTACACGGCGATCTGCCTGGTGACGCCGAAGGAGGCGTTCCGCCAGCGCCTGATCGAGACGCGCGTGCGCTTCAAGCGGCTCTCCGAAGAGGACATCCAGGCCTATATCGGCTCCGGCGAATGGCGCGGCAAGGCGGGCGGCTACGCCGTGCAAGGCATCGCCGGCTCCTTCGTGGTCAAGATGGTCGGCTCCTACACCAACGTCGTCGGCCTGCCGCTCTATGAAACCTGCACCCTGCTCGGCGGCGAAGGCTTTCCGATCCGCTTCGGCTGGCTCAACGCTGCCGCGACCGGTGTGTGAGCCCGCACAGCGCGTACCGGATTTCGGTTAGGCTTGCCGCATGGCCGATCATCCCGCCAACAACGGCACTGCCGCAGGCAAGCCCGCAAAGCCATGTCCGATCTGCGGCAAGCCGCAAGCAGCGGCGTCGAAGCCGTTCTGCTCCGAGCGCTGCCGCGATGTCGACCTGAACCGCTGGCTCTCCGGCTCCTACGCGATTCCTGCCCGTGACGGCGAAGAGGAAGATCCGGAGTAGGGGCGCAGTCCAATCCCCGACGGACTCGGCCAATCCCCGGGCCGTGGGTAAAAAACCCAATTTCTGCAATCGCTTGTGGAGATATCCGGGTCGGGCCGCGCCCGGCGAAGCCGCAGGCGAAGCCGGGTGGACACATCCCTCCGACCCCACTATAAACCGCCGGCTTGCACTTGGCCGTAAGGCCTATCGCGGCATGCCCAGGTAGCTCAGTTGGTAGAGCATGCGACTGAAAATCGCAGTGTCGGTGGTTCGATTCCGCCCCTGGGCACCATTCCCCGCATTCCCGCCTTAACAAGTTTATTTGGCCTGGTTGCGAGTTACGCGCTTGGGGATGCCATCGTTTGAGGTATCGCCGGAGCCGGATTGATTTCGCAAATTGCTGGCTTCTTCTATGGCAAGTCGTGATTTGGGACGCCGATCCAGATTCGACCTTGCCCGGACGACACGTAGTGTACCGCTTGCAGTATTGTCGCAAGGCAGCGTGATCGACGGACCTTATGGCGCTCGTGTCGCCTGGCTCTCGCACCGAGGCCTACCGACGGCTGCGCCACCGCCGGTGTCGCAGATATTTGCTGATTTGATATAGGGAGATCATTTTACCATGCCATCGAAGCAACGCATTGCTGCCTATGCCCTGTTTCTATCATCCGTTCTCGCTTTCAAGCTGGCAGGCGCGGGAGCCGCGATCGCAGCCGACGCTCCAGGCTGCAAGGATCCTGCAGACCTCAAGCGATTCGAGGGGGCGAGCCTTGTACTTTGTGAAAGCCGCGATTTCGGCGAATACCAGTTGCCCGAAGGTAGGCTGATTTCCTGGGATTATGGGCGCAACAAGCCGGTGTTCGCTGTCAAGCGCGATCTGGAGGGCCGGCCGACCTACAACATCTACTTCGTTCCCAAAGGTCCCTCATCGGCCGAGGTCTTTCGCAACTATCGAGTCGAGCTGCTCGATAAAGGGTTCAAGCCTCTTTTCGAGGCCAACGGAGCGGAGTTCGGTCCCGATCAAGGGCGGATATTCGAACATATAGGACCGGGTGGGCAGTTGTTCGGATACAGTCCGGAGAACTCTCGTTTTGTTGCTGCGGTAAGAGACGAAGGCCAACGTCAGACATACGTTGCTCTCTATGTCATCGAATTCCAGGGCGGCGTGCATCCCAAGCTCAGGGCAGAGCGCGGTCAGGTTCTCGTCCGGCTCGATACTATCGAGGTCGGACAGCTCAGATCCCGGATGGAGCTCGTCAAGGCCGATGAAATGGAGTCGCGCATCGCGATTACTGGCCGGATCACGATCTATGGCATCCAGTTCGATTTTAATCGGGCAGAGCTGAAGCCGGAATCGAAACCCGCTCTGGACGAGATCGCAACCTACTTGCGTCAGAATCCCGAGCGGCGGTTGCATGTGGTGGGTCACACAGATGCAGTCGGCGGTTTCGACTTCAACGTCAAACTGTCGCAAGCACGCGCTGTAGCGGTCGTCGAATCTCTGGTCCGGAGTTACGGCATTGCGTCGACGCGACTGACGGGAAATGGAGTCGGGATGCTAGCTCCGATCGCCCCCAACGCGACCGAGGAAGGGCGCGCGAAGAACCGTCGTGTCGAACTCGTGCCTCAGTAGCTCTCGCTCGACGGTGAACTTGAATATGAAGGCGCACTACCTCTGCGGGCCGAAGAACAGGTTCGGAAAGAACAGCGCGATCTCGGGAAAGGCGATCAGGATCAGCACGCCGACGAAGGTCACCAGCACGTAGGGAATCACGGACCAGTAGATGTCGCTCATGGTGACTTCGGGCGGCGCCACGGCCTTCAGGTAGAAAAGGTTGAAGCCGAACGGCGGCGTCATGTAGCCGATCTCCATCATGATGATGAAGATCACGCCGAACCAGATCGCATCCCAGCCATAGGACTCCACGACGGGCAGGAAGACCGGCAGCGTGATCAGCATGATGCCGACGGGATCCAGCACCATGCCGAGCAGCAGCAGCACGAACAGCATGAAGGCCAGCGCGCCCCACTGCCCGCCGGGAATCAGGGTCATCAGATGGTTCATGAGATCGCCGGCGCCGAGTGTCGTGTAGGCGGTCGAGAATGCATGCGCCGCGAACAGGATCCACATGATGAGCGCGGTGAGCCGCAGGGTCTGGATCGCGGCGTCCGTCAGCACCTCCATCGAGAGCTTGCGATGGACTGCGGAGGCGAACAGTGCGCCGAACACGCCAAGGGCGGCGGCTTCCGTCGGGGTGGCGAATCCGCCGAAGATCGCACCCAGCACCAGGAAGACGATGAACAGCGGCAGGAATACCGCTTTCAGCGAACTGAACTTCAGGCTCCAGTCGCCGCGCTCCTCCACGGGTAGCGCCGGCGCAAGCGAGGGCTGCAGCCAGGCGCGGACGCCGATGTAGATCGAAACCAGTATGAACAGCATGATGCCGGGGCCGATGCCCGAGGCGAACAGCCTGCCGACCGAGACTTCCGTCAGCAGGGCATAGAGCACCATCAGGATCGACGGCGGAATCAGGATGCCCCAGCCGCCACCGCAATTGATCGCGCCGACCGCCAGTCGCTTGTCGTAACCTCGCTCCAGCATGCGCGGCAGGGCAATCGTTCCCATGGTCACGACCGCAGCGCCGCTGATGCCGCTCATCGCGGCGAAGATCGCGCAGATCGCCACCGTTCCGATCGCCAGCCCGCCGCGCATGGCGCCGAACCACACATGCATCATCCGGTACAGGTCTTGCGCGACGCCGGATTTTTCCAGCAGCATCGCCATGTACACGTACATGGGGATGGCGATGAGCGTGAAGCTCATCATCGAATCCCAGAACTTCGATGCGACCAGGTAGAATGCCACCGGCCCCATCGTGAAATAGAGGAACACTACGGAGATGCCGCCAAGCGTGAAGACGAGCGGCGTGCCGATGAACAGAAAGAAAAGCAGCGAACCGAAGAACAGAAGCGTGAGAATTTCGACCGACACGGCGGATTATCCGATCAATGAGAGGGGCCTTCGGCAGCCTGTTTGCCGAACGTCTCCGGGTCGTTGTGAAGGCCCATCACGGTGCGGACATCCGAGGCGATCCGGATCAGGCCCTGAAGCAACAACAGCACGCCGGCGATCGGAATCGCCAGCTTGACCGGCCAGATTTGCGGATTCCAGATGCTGGATGAAGTCTCGAACTTGGCGGCGGATTCCCATGCCATGTCCGTGCCCTGATAGATCAGCACGCCGAGGAAGAGGAAGAACAGGAAGGAGGTGGCGAGGTCGACTTTCGCCTTGTTGGCCGGACTGAACCGGCCGTAGATGATGTCGACGTTGACATGTGCCCGTTCGACCAGAAGGTAACCGCCGGCAATGACGGCATAGACGCCGAAGATCAGTTGCGCGAACTCCGCGGTCCAGACGGCTGCGCTCCCGACCAGATATCGCATGATCACGTCGGCCATCAGCAGGAGAAAGATCGGCGCGATCAGCCATGCTGCGACATAGGCGATCCGGATATTCAGTTGCGTGATCGCCCTGGCGACCTTCAGCATGTTGCGTTCCGTTGTTGGATTGACGGCCGCGAGCGATCGTGAGACCGCGATCCGTGATGCGACGTGAGGAAAACCGGCAGAAGAACACCGGCCGGGGCTGCCGGCCGGTGCGATGACTGTCAGACGTAACCGAGATCCGACATCAGCTTGGTGAGCGCCTCGCCGCCCTTTTTGGCGGTGTCTCCCTTCGCCATTTCCTTGTTCAGGATGGTCTTGGAAGCCTCGGCGAATTTCTTCTGCACGTCGTCGGGGAAGATCTTCACTTCCACATCCATCTTGGTCTTGCCGGAGGTGAGGGCGATGGCCTCCTTGTGCAGGTATTCGACCGAACGCAGAAAATAGCGCTCCTCCACCAGCGAGACGAATTGCAGCCGCAGGTCGGCCGGAAGCTTGTCCAGCGCTGCAATGTTGACGATGTAGGCGTCGTTGTTGAAGCCGAGCGCCGGCTTCATGTGGTACTTGGCGACCTCCCAGAACTTCATCGACAGCGCGCCGATCGCCGCGCCCCAGTGGGCGCCGTCGACGACGCCGGTCGAGATCGCCTGATAGATTTCGGGGCCGGCGATCTGCTGCGGCGAGGCGCCGGCGGCGGCCAGATATTCCATCATGGTTCCGGCCGAGCGGACCTTGAGCGTACCGAGATCCGCTACGGAGCCGACCTTCTTCTTGAGCACCACTTCGGTCGGATAGCACTTCTCTGCCATCATGAGGACGCCCTTGGGGCGCAGCTCGTCGTTGACCATCTTCTCGATTCCGAAATTCTTGGTCAGGTGCATCATTTCCCAGGACTCGCGCAGCGTTCCCGGCACGCCGTAGAAAAGGCCCATGGCCTGAGCCTCTCCCAGGATATAGGCCGGCGAGATCGTGCCCATCGGTACGATGCCGCGGCGGACGACGTTGAAGATCTCGCGATCCTTGGCGATTTCGCCCGCGCCGTACATTTCCAGCTTGAAGCTGCCGCCGGTCCGTGTGTCGAGCTCCTTCGCCAGCACACCCAGGCTGTCGTTGAACGAGCCGGACGCCTTCGGCCAATGCGACTGCACCTTCCAGGTAACCTTGTCCTGCGCTCGCGCGCTGCCGACGATCGCGGGCATCGTCGCAGCCGCAATCGATGCCTTGAGCAGGTTACGTCGATTCAGCTTGTCGGTGGTCTTCGACATGTCGCTTCCCTCCCATTTATGCTTTTGCAAATCAAACCATGCGCCAAGCGCGATAGTCAATCTTGTGCGCCGGGCAACCACGCGGCGATGTGAAGCGGTCGGCGCTATGCTGCGCGTATATCCCGCGCAGTGGGATTTCGAATTGCGCTTCTGCTTTCCCGCGCGCGCATCCTGACGAGTTTGGAGCATGTGGCTGATGAATTGTACGGTATCGTACATAAGATCGAACGTTTCCCGACACCACCCTGAACGGAGGCGCCACTTGGTTCAGCTCTGATCAAATGCGCGTCTTATCGATTGCTGGGTTGGTGTGTGTGGTCACCAGGGAGACAGCGGTCTCCGACGGTTGATTGAACTTCCGTGGGCGATGCGTCTGTCGCGTGTGGCTCGTGCCTCGATGGTTGCACGGTGCTGCATCGCGTTTCTGCTCGCGAAGGGCGCTCTCGATCTGCGGTGTCGATGGCGCATGATTTACCTCTCGCTAACCTCCGAGCTGGGTGACGGCAAATGTGGCCCTCGCCTGAATGTTCGGGCCTGCTCAGGCACACCGCTTTAACGAACGGGTAACCAGAATTTTTAGCGCGAAAGTTGCAACCAGAACCTAGCTTGCCCTCCGATGCAACTATGAGTGGCGGGCATGACCTCCGAAGACACCAGATCGAGAGTGAAGACGCGGCGCCTTTCCGTTGCGTCCGCCACGCTGGTGTTCGTCATCGGCGTATGCGCCGTCATTCTCGGCCTGCAGGTATCGCGAATTGTCGAACAACGTGCCGAGGCTCTCGCCGCGGGCAAGGTCGATACCGATAATCTCGTGGTGTCCCTCACGCGTCACGCCGACCTCACCTTCCGCGCCGCCGACACGATCCTCAGCGGGCTCGCCGAGCGGCTGCAGGCGCAAGATCACGGCAATAGAGATGGCGAGGCCAGGCTCAAGACATGGTTCCGCGGGGTACTGGAACGGCACCCGCAAATCGCAGGCTTCGCTGTCGCCGACAGTGCCGGCGATATCCTGATCAATTCCGATGGCGTGCAGCCGCGTTCGAACGTCTCGGCTTCAGAATACTTTCGGCAACATCTCGGGGCCAATTCGAAACTGTTCATCGGCGCCCCGATCTTCAATGGGGAGTCGGCGCGCTGGCTCATTCCCGTCTCGCGGCGTTACGATGCGGCCGATGGGACATTCGCCGGGATCGTCGTCGCCTTTCTCGATACGACTGTCCTTCAGGAGTTCTACGGACAGTTCGATATCGGCCGGAAAGGCGCCATCCTGCTCATGTCCGGCGACAACAAGCTGCTGGTTCGACGTCCCTTTGTCGAGGCGAATGTCGGCCGCGACATGTCGAAGAGCAATATCGTCAAGGCGCTCGCGCACGCGCCGTCAGGTACGGTGGAGATCAGGGCAACGACGGACTCCGTCGTTCGGCTGAACAGCTATCGCCGCGGCGAGAAATATCCGTTCGTGATCGCCGTTGCACGATCGACGGACGAGATGCTGGCTCCCTGGCGCAGCCGCGCGCTACGCGAGGCGGCGCAGACGTTGGTTCTTCTGCTCATCATCGGTGCCGCCGGCTTTTTCGTATGGCGAATGGCCAAACGTCTCTCGCTGGCGAAGCGGAGGCTCGATACCGCCATCAATGCGATGCCGCAGGGCCTCTGCCTGTTCGATGCGGACCGGCGGCTCGTCATCGCGAACGAACGGTTTCGGGAGATGTACCGCTATCCCGACGCCCTCGTTCGGCGGGGGACGCCGCTGGCGGACATGATCGCCAATTTTGACGAGCGCGGCCTGAGACAGGGGGGCATGACCGCACAGCAATACGCCGACGGAATTGCTCCCGACGGGGCGGAGACGATCTTCAACATCGACGGCCGCGTCATTTCCGTCGTGCGCAAGCCGTCCCCTGATGGCGGCTGGGTCGCGACGCACGAAGATGTCACCGAGCACAGGCGCAACCAGCAGACCCTGGCGCGCCAGGCCGCGGAGCTTCGGCAAGTCAACGAGTATTTCGAGTGCGCCATCAACAACATGTCGCAAGGCATCTGCCTGTTCGATGCCGATCAGCGCGTGACCGTCGCCAATTCGCGTTATGCCGAGCTGTACAATCTTTCGGTCGATCAGATCAAACCCGGAACCACGTTGCAGCAAATCCTCGACTACCGCGCCGAGAAGGGCACGAATTTCATCACTGCGCCGGAAACCTATCTCGCCGCCAACATCAAGAAGGAAAATGAAATCCAGGAGCTGGCCGACGGCCGCACGATGTCGATTTCCCGCCGCATACTCTCCGACGGCGGCTGGCTGACGACACATGAAGACATTACCGAACGACGCAAGAACGAAAAGCAGATCGCCTATCTCGCCGCCCACGACCCGCTCACCGGGCTTCCGAATCGCGCGAGCTTCATCGATGCCCTCGACAAGGCAACCGCGGACGGCAGGTCGGCCAACTCTGCGGTGTTCCTGCTCGATCTCGACCGCTTCAAGGCGGTCAACGACACCCTGGGTCATGCGGCCGGTGATCTGCTTCTGAAGGAAGTCGGCTCTCGCCTGCGTTCGGCGATTCGAGAGAATGACATTGTGGCGCGCCTCGGCGGCGATGAATTCGCCATCGTGCAGCGGCTTGAGAGTGCTGCCCATGAGCCGGCCATCTCACTGGCCCTGCGCATCATCGACCTCATCTCGGAGCCTTTCGAGCTCGGCGGTCATTCTGCAAGCATCGGGACGAGCATCGGCATCGCAGTCTGCCCCGAACAGGGGACGGACCGGTCGGAGCTGATAAAGAAGGCCGATCTGGCGCTCTATGCGGTCAAGGCGGAAGGCCGGAACAATTTCCGCATCTTCGATGCCGCAATGACGAAGCTTGCCGAACGCCAGAAGTTGATGGAGACCGAGCTGGCGGAGGCGATCGAGCGCGAGCAATTCGAACTCCACTATCAGCCCATTGCAGACGCCAGGACCGGCAGGATCGTGGGTGCCGAAGCGCTCGTCCGCTGGAATCATCCGCAGCACGGTGTGCTGACGCCGGACAGGTTCATCGCGCTGGCCGAGGAGACCGGTCTGATCGCCCCGCTGGGGGAGTGGGTGCTCCAGCAGGGCTGCCGGGACGCGGCGGCGTGGCCCGACGATCTGAAGATCTCCATCAATCTGTCGGCGCATCAACTCAAGCGGGGCAATCTGTTCGACGTCGTTCTCTGCACACTGGTGGAATCCGGGCTCAACCCTGGCCGGCTCGAACTGGAGATTTCCGAGTCGGCGCTGCTCGACCGTCGATCCGAGCATCAGCAGACGCTGCGACAGCTCAAGAGCATCGGGATGACGATTGTTCTGGACGACTGCGATACCGGATATTCCTCGGCCCAGTACCTGACGCTCTATCCCTTCGACAAGATCAAGATCGACAAGTCTTTCGTGCAGGGCATGGGCGCTCAGCGCGAGAGCTCCGCGATCATCGCTTCCACGCTGGCGCTGGCACAAGGTCTGGATGTGGCCGTGACCGCAGAGGGCATCGAGACACAGGAGCAACTTCATCAACTGCGTCTTGCCGGGGTCGATTTCGTGCAGGGCCATCTGATCGGTCGGCCGATGGTGATGGATGATTTCCTGGCGGAATGCCGGAAGTCGCCCGCAGACCTCGTGGCCTGAACCCTCCGTTTCCGTCCGCTTTGATCAAGAGTCCCATGAATCAGCAAGACAATCTCATCGACCAGCTCGAGGAAGCCGTTGCCGGCAAGAGCGTGTCCCGGCGCGCCGACGTGCTCAAACGCGTTGCCGATCTCTTTTTCGTCGGGTCGGGCAAGTACTCCGAAGCCCAGGTCGAGCTGTTTGAAGACGTCATGACGAAGCTGATCGCCAGTGTCGAGGTCGCGGCCCGGGCCCGCTTCGGTGCTCGCCTTGCCGCGGCGAGCGATGCGCCGGCCAACGTCGTCCGGCTGCTGGCCTTCGATCCGGCGATCGAAGTCGCGGGCGAGGTGCTTTCCCGCTCGGAATGTCTCAGCGACGAAGACCTGATCGCGAACGCGCAGACCATGAGTCAGGAACACCTGCTTGCGATATCGAAGCGCAGCGAGTTGAAGGAGGAATTGACGGATGTGCTGATCACCCGCGGCAGTCGCGAGGTATTGGTCAGCACGGCGACCAACGCGGGAAGCCGCCTGTCCTCGTCGGGCCTCACCGCTCTGGTCGGCAAGGCGCATCTGGATGAGAGATTGACGCTCTCGCTGTGGTCGCGCCCGGATGTCCCTAGGCAGGACATGGTCAATCTGTTCCGGCAGGCCTCCGAGGGACTGAGACTGCAGCTCGAGGCCGCAAATCCGCGGCAGGTGCAGTCGATCAGAGTCGCGATCTCGGCCGCCTCCGAACGGGTGCACGCGATCGCCCGGACGGGGTCCGTGGATTACCAGCAGGCGCAGATCGCGCTGGCCGAACTGTATGCCGAGGGAAAACTGGGTGAACCCATCCTCGTCGAACTCCTGGAACGGCAGAATTTCGACGGCATAGCGCTGGCAATGGCGCTGATGTGCGACCTGCCGGTCGGGCTCGTCGAGCGCGCGCTCGCCCAGGGTCGCTACGAGCAGATCCTGCTGCTTGCGAAGGCGATCGAGCTGTCCTGGAAAACGACGTTGGCGCTGCTGCAATTCCAGGCCAACGGCAAGGTCGTCGCGCAGGCCGAGGTCGATCAGTATTTTGCGACCTTCAGCCGAATGCAGGTCAAGACGGCCCAGACGGCCCTGCAGTTCTACCGGCTTCGCGAAAGCGGCGGCAAGACCTGAGCTGTCGCCTGCCGAGTGACCGGCGAAAGGCGGGCGGGGCTTGCTGCAACTGTTGCGTGATCGTGGTGCGTCTCCGTCGCCGCAAGCGCGTCAGATGCGATTGCCCTGGGGCAGCGCCTCTCCGCGCAGCAACCGGCCGTATCCCGTTATCGAAAGGAAACATCCCGACAACCGCAGACAATTCCACAGGCTCGCCTGGTTTGCGGAAATCACCGGTCGATCGAGAGCCCGTTCGAGTGCATCGAGGACCGCCGCGCAGCGAAATCCGGTGCCGGCAATCAAGACAGCGTCCGCTGCCGCAGGACAGCCGGCCATGATCTGGTCCGCAAGGTCGTCGATGCGCTGTTCGAGGTGCATGAACCGACCGTAGAGTTCTCCCGGCGCGACGTTGCGCCACTTCGGATCGGGAATCTGGATCAAGTGCCCCGATACGGCGAACCCTCTTTCGTTCAGATATGCCGTGGCGCGCTCCGCAAATAGCGGATCGAACCATGGCGGTAACACCACAAAGGGCCGCTTCGCGCCGCAATGGCGCAGCGCCTCGATGCAATCGATGCCGTTCGTCGTGACCCGCGTTGTTCCGCCAATGATCTGCGAGAGCCTGGCGACGACTGCTTCATCCCAGCCGTCTCCGCCGATTACGCTGCTCGACGTGTGAGCGACGACGATCGCCGACAACCGCATGGCGGCGAATTGCCGGGCACCCCGTTCCAGGTCGGGCTCCAGAACGACCTCGCTTTTTTCGGCGTTCCAGCGGGCCCACGGCGCCCGAGCCGTCACCCGCGCAGCGTGGATCGATATGCCAGGCGGTGCCATCGCCCACCATTCGGCTTCCGGCACGGCCTCGCTGCCGACGATGAATATTCCGAAACGGGCCTTGTCTCCCCAATTGTCGTTCATGGCGCGGTGCTCCGGTTTGGTGTCGCCGGTCGTCTGGCGCGGTCCATGTATCTCATGGCTGGACGGGACGTAACGGGGGCCTCACAGGCAAAGCGGATAATCCATGGCTTTCCGGTGACATTTTCACTCGTCGTACCCCTCGGCGATAGTAGCCTGTAGCCGCCGATGTATCCGCGATCGAACCCATACGCGGCTTCGGCTCACCAAGGAAAGACCGGAGATTCTGTGGGGCGAAGTCCGGCGGCGCTCTCTTCTCACCGCAAGCCCTGAACATTCCGGCATCTGCCGGAATTTGTTGTCGGGAGATACGAATGGTTCGATCCTTGCTGGCGATCTTGCTTGCGATGGTGTGTTGCGTCGCGCAGGCCGAGGCCCGCTCCATCCGCTGGACCTACGTCAAGAGCGAGATGGAGCTGTCGGGCTATCCGTCCGGCGAGGAAGAGCCCGACTATGTCCTTCGCCTCACCTGTCGCGCCGGCGCCAAGGTCGAGATCGGGATAGGTGCCCATGACGACATCGGCCGCGGGCGCTCCGGCACATTTTCCGTCACGCTCAAGAGTGGAGACCGCACCGCCACCTTGTCCGGCAAGTCGGCCCTCAGCAAGAACTCGGAGATGACGGGTGCCAGCGAATTGAGGGCCCGGATGTCGCTCGCCGAGGCGGATCTGCTGCTGGCGGTGCTCGCCAGCGGTCTTCCGATCGCCGTTACCGGCCCGAAGAAGGACACCTGGTCGGTGAACGGACTGGCGGGCAAGGTCCGCGCCTTCAGCGAAGGCTGCGCGAAGCGCTGAGGACGCCATGGACAAGGTGGCGGGACCGACCGTCGTCCGTTCTGAAATACATAAATCATCCTTGACTATTCCGTAAATCAGAAGTATATTCCGTCCATCCCGCGCCCCTTCGGGAGGGGCGTATCATGATCGTCACGACACGTTGGGTGCGGGGAGCGATGGACGCAGGCTCTCTCAGGCGTAACGGCTTGATTCCGTGAGGGATCAGGGTCCGCCGCCGGACGAAGGAGAGCCGCGTACGGCGAAGTCGCGTGGTCCTGGCGCCGCGACC
>JAHCKB010000489.1 GCA_026125985.1 Bradyrhizobium sp. | reverse complement strand
AAATATGAGATGATCCACCCCAATGCCGACACCTCGCTGACGGTGCGCTCCGTCTACGTCATCGGCCCGGACAAGAAGATCAAGCTCAAGATCGAGTACCCGGCCTCGACCGGTCGCAACTTCGACGAGGTGCTGCGTGTCATCGACAGCCTGCAGCTGACCGCCAGGCACTCGGTGGCGACCCCCGTCAACTGGAAGCAGGGCGAAGACGTCATCATCGCCTCCTCGCTCAGCGACGAGCAGGCCAAGCAGAAATTCCCCAATGGCTGGACGGCGCCCAAGCCCTATATCCGGATCGTGCCGCAGCCGGCGAGCTGATCGCCGACCCTATCCCTGACGTCTCCCTGACAAACTGGGCCGCCCCGCAAGGAGCGGCCCGCTTCTTTGGTGTCAGGCCGGGCCGCGCAGCGCGCGGTTGATCGAGCCCAGGAGGATCATGATCCGGGCAAAGCCCATCAGCAGCAGGCCGCCAAGGAACGGCGCGAGCGCCCAGCCGAGGCCGGCAGCGACCTTGCCGAGCGCCGGCAGCACATTGGGCAGGCCGCTCGCATAGGCCGAGCTCAGGGCGGCGTAGATCGCCGGCGCCTCAAAACCGACGACGACCACGGTGACGACGGCCGAAACCAGGCCGATGAGATAGAGCAGGATGGCGATCATGGAGAAGCCCTCAGAAGGCGCGTGCCGTGAGCGCACTAGAATATCGGGCAGGAACGCCGTCAACGCCCGGCGCCGCCATTTCAGCCGATCTTAACGGCATTCGGGATAAGCCGGGCGCGGAGAGGCGCGATGGCGGGTGACAACAAGGTGGGGGTGCTCCCCCTTTTCTTCTGCTGGGCGCTGACCGCGGTGGCCTTCGTCGCCAAGGCGCTGTCGACGGCCGCCACGGTTCCGCTGATCCTCGACACCGACGACGCCATGCGCCTCACAATGGTGCACGATTTCCTCGACGGGCAGGGCTGGTTCGACCTCGTGCAGCACCGGCTCAACACGCCCTATGGCGCCCTGATGCACTGGTCGCGGCTGATCGACCTGCCCGAAGCGTCGCTGTTGTTCCTCCTGCGGCCGGCGTTCGGCGCCGCCGCCGATATCGCGCTCGTCTATGCCTGGCCGCTGCTCCTGCTGGTGCCGCTGCTCTGGCTGACGGCCCGGCTGGCGCTCCGGCTCGGTGGCCGCGCGGCGCTCTGGCCGGGGCTGCTGCTCTCGTCGCTTTCGCTGATCACGCTGGTGGAGTTTGCGCCGGGCCGGCTCGACCACCATGCCGTGCAGATCCTGCTGGCGCTCGCCATGCTCTGGTGCGCGGTCGTCGCGCTCGAGCGGCCGCGCTTTGCGCTCGGGGCGGGTGTCGCGGCGGGTGCGGCGCTGACCATCGGGATCGAGTCGCTGCCGGTGGTGGGCGCGACCATCATGGCCTTCGGCCTCGCCTGGGTCGCGACCGCGCGGCAGTCGGTGGCGCTGCGCGATTTCGGGCTGAGCTTTGCGCTGTCGACCCTGCTGGGGCTCGCCCAGGGCGTGCCGCCCGGGCGCTGGCTGGTGCCCGCGGCCGATGCGATCTCGGGGACCTATGCCCTGGCCGCAATCCTCTGCGGCCTCGCCTTCCTCGTCCTGTCGCTGCTGCCGCTGCGGACGGTGCCGGTCCGCCTGGGCGCCGGCCTCGTGGCCGGGGCCATCGCGGTGGCGCTCGTCGTCCTGTCCTTCCCGGCCATCCTCGCTGGCCCCTATGGACAGATGGACCCGTGGCTGCTCGCCAACTGGGTCGATCGCATCTCGGAGGCCGAACCGCTCTGGACGAGCTTTGCCAGCGGCCCGGTCTACGTCGTCGCCGTCGCTGTTCCCGTGGTCACGGGCCTCGCCGTCGTCGCCTGGAACATCGTTCGACGCCCGCAGGAACGCGGCGCCTGGCTGGTCTACGGACTGGTCCTCACCATCGCCTTCGTGGTCATGCTGCTGCAGATCCGCGCCGCCCGCTTCGCCGTGCCGCTCGCGGCGCCCGCCTGCGCGGCGCTGATCGG
>JAHCKB010000488.1 GCA_026125985.1 Bradyrhizobium sp. | reverse complement strand
TCGCCAGCGCCGACGATCAAGGCTGTGTTGTAATCGGGCTTTTCCATGTGCGCGCTCCCAGTTGGTCCTGTCCGTATCTAGGCAAGCATCCCGGCGAGGCAACCCGCAGCGGCGAGGATCATGTCGAGGTCTTTCCGCCCCGGCGTGCCGGCATATTTGGCGCGCAGCATGCCGAGAGAACGTGCGTGATATTTTTGCGGCTTCTGGGTCCAGACATGATCGCCGAGCCGGACGGAGAATTCCTCCGCCCCGTCGGCAAGCGCCTTCTCATTCGCCAGCGTCCACGGCCAGAACATTCGTCCGACCTGCTTCGTCAGGATCGGCATCATTGTCGGTGCGATCTGTTGCCAGCTCTGGAATGCGCCTTCCGCGCGGGGCCAAAGCATGCGGTGAATCCACGCCAGAACATTCGGTGCGTTGCCCTCGATCAGCGCACCCGTGGTGGGATCGGTCCATAGCTCGTAGAACTGTCCCCACAGTCCGAAATCGCCATAGGCCGGGCGTCCACCGAACAGATAGGGCCGTGTGGCGAGATGGGCCTCGAGCAGGCCGAGCATTTCCTGGAAGCCGCTCTCGATCTGCGGGGCGTTCGCCTCGCTGGAGCCGACGAACCAGACGCGGCCGGTCATGCGCGTGCGCACCTGTTCGGCAAAGGCCGCAAGCTCCGCCTCGCTTGCCTTCGGCGCCATCATGCGCGCGATGCGGCCGGCGGAGGCGCGCTGGTCGACATCGCGCGCCCATCGGTAGTGGAACATCCACTTGTTGCCCCACTCGTCGCCGAACTCCTCGATCAGCATGGATATGAACCGCGCCACGGGATCGTCGGGATGGATCGAGGGCTCGGGAAACAGCTCCTCCATCCGGTCGATGATCGGAGTGGAATCCTGAATGCCAGCGCCCTCAGGCGTCACCACCAGTGGAATGACCGGAATCTTCGCGTGCTTCTGGTATTCCGCCTGGCTCGCCGCATTGCGCAAGACCCAATGATGCGGAATGTCCTTGTAGCGGAAATAGGCGCGGACCTTGACCGAGTAGGGCGACATTTCGGCGCCGATGATGCGATATCCCTCCACCACGGGGCGATCCTCCAATTATGCTTGTTGACCGCGCTTGGGCGTGCGGTATCGGTAATGGTCTATAACATTGCTCCAGGGCGGAGACGACAATTACCGACATGCAGCCACTCAAGCACGATCGCAGGGCCGCCATTCCGGATCAGCCGGGATTGCTCGCGCCCGACACGACAGGCATGAATTTCTACCGGGCAGATCCGGCGCTGACCGACCTGTTGCGGTTGCATCTGCCGGAGACGACGTTCCGTCACATCGAGCCGCATCTCGACCGGCTCGGCGCCATGGCCGGCGGCCATCTCGATGAATGCGCGCGGCTTTCCGACCGTCATACGCCGATCCTGCATCAGCGCGACAAGTTCGGCCGCGACGTGCAATGGGTCGAATATCACCCGGCCTATCGCGAACTCGAGCGCGCCGCTTTCGGCGAATTCGGCATCCACGCGATGTCGGTCCGCAAGGGCATTCTGGGCTGGCCGGACAAATATCCCGTCGTCGCCAAGCACGCTTTCACGTTCCTGTTCAACCAGACGGAGTTCGGCCTGGGCTGTCCGATCAACGTCACCGACGGCTGCGCCAAACTGCTGGCGAATTTCGGCAGCGACGAATTGAAGGCAAAATACCTCGACGGCCTGACGCAGACCGACATGAGCAAGCTGACCCAGGGCGGCCAGTTCATGACGGAGAAGGAAGGCGGCTCCGACGTCGGCACGCTGACGACGAGGGCCGTGCAGGAGGGCGACCACTGGCGCCTCTATGGCGAGAAGTGGTTCTGCTCGAACGCCGACGCCGAGGTGGTGATGCTGCTGGCGCGTCCGGAAGGAGCGGGGCCGGGCACACGCGGCGTGGGTCTTTTCCTGATGCCGCGCCGGCTCGATGACGGCTCGCAGAATCATTATCGGATCGTGCGGCTGAAGGACAAGCTCGGCACGCGCTCGATGGCCTCGGGCGAGATCAA
>JAHCKB010000487.1 GCA_026125985.1 Bradyrhizobium sp. | reverse complement strand
GAAGTTCAGACTGCCGGCGCGTTAGCGTCTCCAAGGTCCATGATGGAGTCGAGAGTACCTGGCTCGTCAGAGCGAAGTTCGAAACGCCACCCCTCGCCCTAAAATACTTCTCCTTCTTGACCTCGAAGTCGAGATTGCCAGCCTGCGAATTCTTCCGTCGGGTCAACAGCACCAGATTCGCAAGCTTATGCACCCATCGATCGCGGTCGGCTTCGTTAGGGAAATCTTTGATCCATTGACTCGCCTGCACCGGAGTCTGCGGCAGTACGTGTTCGACTGTAATTACACGTGTTTCGTACTGAGCACTCCCGCCAGACACCAGCTCGTCGAGGCGCAGGAGCAGAGGAAGACGTATCCGCGTGGTGAGATAGATATCCGCGTTCAGCGTAGCGCGCACGGCGCTTCTCTCGGTCTGGTCCAGCTGAAGGGGCGAGTTGCTGGCGAACAGATCCTCCCCACCCTGGATAGCCGCAAGCAGCCAGCCGTAGCGCCGGATGCGCTCGGATGCGTCGGTGCGGATAAGAAAAAGGGCATACGCAAGACGTTCAAGATCGGTGAGGAAACGCAGGATAAAATCCGGCTCATTCCGTCGACGCGCGATGATCTCGATAGCGGGCGGCTGCCAGTCGAAGTTGTCAAGACGTAAGAGATATTTGAGCTGCCGGTTAATGTCTTCCGCATTCTTGAAGCTCTCGAACTCCGTGCCGCGTATCTCCGCAAAGGCGGCCGCGTAGGGTTGCAACTCCTCGTCCATAAAGCGGGCGGGCTGATTGCGGGTCGGCACGAACTCTCGAAACTCCGCAATCAGCGTCCCTTGCATCTTTTGCTTCCGATGGATCATACGGATATGGCCGAACAGTTCCGCAAATGGAGCGCGTCCCAACTCGTCTTCTATGTCCTCCCATAGATTCGTGTACTTCTCCTGCTCGCTGGTGGGGAGCGCCCCGATGATGTCCGCCTTCAGTATATCGGCTGGAGAAAGGTCAAGACCGCGCGAATTTAGGACCGAAAATATTCTGAAGGCTGACTGCTGATCGGATGCGGCCACGACGACGAGAAAACAACGCCGCACGACGAACATCGTCAAGCGTTGCCGAAGTGATTCGGAGAGGGACGAGAGTTTCTCGCGCAACACGATGGCGTTCTCGATCATGCGCGCGCGTGCATCTCGGAAGCCCCGATAGTCAGGCAATGCCGCCGTCTTACCGGGCGTCTGGATCGTGTCTCGGAAAAAGGCCGAATCTCTTTCGCGAGGCGCCAGTCTGAACACGTCTACCGCGCCCGTAATCGGGTTACCCTTCTGGCAGACAAACAGGTGTATGGCGTCGGCAAGCGCTTGACTCGAAAGGTCACGCAACACGCAGAGCAGGATTGTCAGCGTCGTCAGGCGTTGCTGACCATCGACTATCTCGGCTTCCGGCTTCAGCGGATCCTTGATCAAAACGACACTGCCGAGAAAATAGGGACTCTCCTCAGCGACATCTGCCGTCTCACCACATGCAGCGAGCAGGTCATCGAGCAGCTCTCCCGCGTGCTCGGTCGTCCACGCGTACGGTCGTTGGTAGGATGGAATGCTGAACAGGTACTTGTCGCACAAGATGTCGACGATCGGCTTCTCGCTCGCTTCAATCGTATGACGGGTCATTGACGCTCCAATCTACCCCCTCTCGCAGAATGGTCCTGCGTGGCTTTTGAAGTACCTGGGCTGGGGTCGTCAACATGGCAGCCCGACAGCGCTACACGATCGATGGAAGCAGTCGGCGTCGCGTCCAGCACACTGTCCTGCTGTCATGATCGAACCTGTCGTCCGACCTTCTCGACCGAATGCGCCGCCTTGTCGCGCCTAATCCGCGGGAATGCAATGTCAACCAAGCACCGCGGGGACGAAACTTTTCCATCTGCGATTGGGTGAAAGTCGGGACTCAAGTCGGCAACGCACGGCCTTCCTTCCGAGTGCTTCCGTCCGGCAGCGTGTGCGACAAGTGGAACGGGAGGCATCCCTACTTCTGCTGCCCCGCCAACCCAAACCGCCGGTACGCATAGCCCAGCCCGAGCAGCGCGGCGCCGAGGCCGAGGAAG
>JAHCKB010000486.1 GCA_026125985.1 Bradyrhizobium sp. | reverse complement strand
CCTGCGGAAGCGGCGTTCCTGACACCAGCCCTGTTCGGCGGCGTAATGCAGAATCGAAGAAGCCGGGGTAATCACGGCGCGGTTCTTGTTCGAATCGCTAGTGTTCACGGCGATGGCGTGCGCCGCGGTCATCAGGTCGGCGCCGACGATCTCGCGGACCGGCTTGTCCCGGAAGAACCGCTTCAGGCGATCGATGTAGGCGAGGTCCTCCTTGCCGAGGCGCTTGGCTGCGAGATAGGCATCGGCGGCATCGGCGAAGCCTACGGTCTCACCAGGGCTATGACCTTCGATTCGCCTGATGCGCCGCTTGGCCTCCGTCTTTGCTCCTGCGAGAGTCGTCGCCTCCAGTACCTTCTCTCGCTGGGATCCGTTGTTGTCCCACCACCGGACCACATAGGTTCGGTTCCCCTTTCGGGTTCCGGGCGCGTAGAATTGCATGCGCGTTCCTTCGCTTTCAGGGCCTCGAGATCGGCCAGCTCGAGCCGGGCACGGCGACCAGTCCCGATGGTCGGTATTCCGTGCCGGGCGAGCGCGCGCGTCAAGGTGCGCCGCGTCCACCCCATGTGGTCGGCGGCTTCGTTGAGGGAGATCGGGCGGGCGTCGCTCACTTCCAATCCTCCGGATCCAGCACATCCCCCGGCAGCAGCGCCCGCTCGGCGCCGGCGCGAGTGAGATGGAACAGCACGTCGCCCGGCGGCAGGAACGCGCTCGAGCGTTTCCTCGCGAACCCGGCGGCGACCATCGCCTCCCATTCTTCGAAGTCGTCGTGACCGGGCCCGGCGCAGAAGTTGTTGCGGTAGCTCACCAGCGTCCCCGGTCGCAGCCCCAGCGCGTGGCGGGCGAGCTCGATCTGGCGCGGGGTCATCGTAGTATCCCGGCGTATTGTGTGATGACGGGCTTGTTCGTCTCGCGATCGAAGATCGTGGTGCTCGTGCAGCCCGGAGCGCGCCGAATTGCTGCCGCGATGTCCGACGCGCCGTCCAGCGTGGTTGCCCAGCCGATTACGGATTCGTCCGGCTTCGGATAGCCGGTGGCGCGCACTTCGTAGCGCTGACCTCTGTCGCCGACGTTCGTGTGCGGCTTTCCGCCTGAGTGCGTCATGCTGCCCTCTGCTCGACCGGATACGGCCAATTCCAGAACCCCTGGTGCCCCTTGATCGGCACAATGGGTTCGAACGGCTCGACCTCGCTGACGGGCCAAGCCCAGTTGCTGTGCTCGACGCGGTCGCTGTCGGACAGGCCTTCGAACTGATCGGGCCAGAGATCGCAGGATTGCTGCGGCTCGCCCAGCAGCGCCGTGCCGAGCCCGGCCGCGAGTGGCAGCTGGCGTCGACGCATCAGCACATCCTCGAGGAACGTGACGGCGGCGAGCTTCAGCCCGCCGCAGAACTCGCCGGAGGCCAGCTGTTCGATGAGGTCGCGGACTTCCGTTGCCTTGATCGCGCGCGAACCGGCATGGATGACGATGCGCTGACCGACGACGTATCGCGGTGCCGGCCAACCGCGGAACTCGTACGGTTTGAACCCGGCCATGACGAGTGACGCCCAGGGCTGCCAGATGGTGAGGGCCTTCACGTTGTCGCTCCCGCGTCGATGTTCCGGCGCTCGACGGAAAAGGTGAGGGCGACGATCCACGGATTGGCGTCCCAACTGCCGGCGCCGTTGATGGCGTTCCAGAGTTCGCGATACCAAGTGCGCGGCGTCATGCTGATGTGCGGTTGAGCCGGCTCTTTCACCATCAGCCCACTAAGACCATTCGCGGGGCCGCTGATCGTAATGTAGTCGACGTTTGGCGGCCCTTCCGCAACACAGTCCGCCTCGCTGATCTCTTGCAACCGCTGCACCCGCACGTCGGTGACCGTGAGCGTGAGGCGTGAGGCCCAGCGCGGCATGTGGATGCCTTGACGGAACCGGCCGACTGTCTTGTTGTCCGACCAGTCGGCGTCAGCTTCGTAGATCACCGGATAGTCGGCATCCATTTCCGAGGGCGCGAGATCATCATATGCCCGGCTCTCCGTGCGCCAATGTTCGCGGACGAATAGCCGGTCGCCCTTGGCGAAGCGGACGCCTTCAAGGGGCACGTTCTCG
>JAHCKB010000485.1 GCA_026125985.1 Bradyrhizobium sp. | reverse complement strand
TACCGCTTGCCCGTAACCGACGGATCGGGGCGCGACCGGACGTCCCTGCGCATCGCGCTCGCCCTGTTGTCCGAGGCCGGCTATGAGCTCGACGCCTCGGTGCTGCGGAAGCGCTCGACCAAGACGCCGCTCACCTTCGAGATACTGGTCACCACGCGCGATCAGGAACGGATTGCACTGGCCTACCAGCGTGATCTCAAGCGCGCAGGCATCGAGGCCAGCATTCGTGCGGTCGACCCCGTGCAGTTCGACCAGCGCCGGCTCAGCTATGAGTTCGACATGCTCCAGAACCGTTGGGACCAGTCGCTCTCGCCTGGTAACGAGCAGTCCTTCTACTGGGGCAGCGAAGCCGCCGACATTCCCGGTACCCGCAACTACATGGGCGCCAAGGACCCCGCAGTCGACGTCTTGATCGCTGCAATTCTGGAGGCGCGCGAGCGGCCTGCCTTTGTCTCGGCAGTACGGGCGCTCGACCGGGTCCTGATGTCGGGTTTCTACGCTATCCCCCTGTTTAACGTGTACGAGCAATGGATTGCCCGGTGGAATCGGATAGAACGGCCTTCGACCGCCGCGTTAACCGGCTATCTGCCGGAGACTTGGTGGAACAAGGCGGAGCCACCGAAAGCCGATCAGCAGAAGTGATGCCAACCAAGCGATGCAGCCGAAGTCCGTGACCCACCCCAACGCCTCACCGACGCTCGACGTTCTCTTTCAGCGCATCCTCGCGCGGCAGCCGGATGCATTGGCACTGGTGGACCCCCTCGACAAGCAGCGCATCACCGGCCAGCCGCCACGGCGGCTGACCTTCGCGCAAGCCGACCGCGCGATCTCGGCGCTTGCCGCGCACTTCATTGAAGCCGGCCTGCCGGCGAATTCGGTGATAGCTGTCCAGCTGCCAAACACGGTCGAGTTTGCGCTGACGGCGCTCGCTGCCCATCGCGCCGGCCTTGTGGTAGCAACGCTGCCTCTGCTTTGGCGCCAGGCCGAGCTGACAGTGGCGCTCAACCGCACCGGCGCGCGGGCGGTGGTCACGGCAAGCCGGATCGACGGCGTCTCCCATGCGGACATCGCCATGAACGCGGCCGCAGAGTGCTTCTCGATCCGCCATGTCTGCGGCTTTGGCGACGGTCTTCCGGAGGGGATGGCCTCGCTCGACAATGCGATCGTTGCGCAATCCTCGACCAAACGCGCCGTCATTCAGGACGGACGCAAGGCGGCGCTGGTTTCCTTTGACGTGATCTCCGATGGTTTCCGCGCGGTGCCGCGCACCCATCTCAGTGTGATTGCCGGTGGGCTTGCACTGTCGCTGGAGAGCGACGTACCCCAAGGCGCCACCATCATGTCGGCGTTCACGCCCTGCTCTTTTGCCGGCGTCGCCTCCTCGCTTGCGATGTGGCTCCTGACCGGCGGCACGCTGGTGCTGCATCATCCCTTCGATGGCGATGTGCTTGAGCAACAGATCAACGATGCTTCCTGCGATACGCTGGTTGCGCCGGCCCAGCTCGCGTTACGGCTCGACGAAATGGACCTGTCCGGCCGGATGCCGGGGCTGCGCAACGTCATGGGGCTCTGGCGCACGCCGGAACAAATCGCCTCGAGTGCTTCCTGGAAGGCGCGGACGGCCAACCTGACCGACGTTTATCTGTTCGGCGAGGCCGGCATGTTCGGGGCGCGCCGCAGTCAGGATGGCTCGCCGGCGGCGATCAAACCCGGACCGCACGGCGCGCCGCGCGAGCAGGCGGGATCGGCGATATCGGGCGAAATCCTGCTCACCCCGCGCGGAACGCTTGGTCTGCGCGGTCCGATGGTGGTGGTCGCAGCGTACGCGCCGCCGCCTCCGCCAAGCGATTCCCTGATCGCCGCGCCGCCACGCGACTATGTCGATACCGACTATGCGGCTCGGTTGAATCGCGCCGCCGGGACAATCGATGTCACCGCGCCGCCTTCCGGGGTCATGGCGGTCGGCGGCTATCGCTTCCTTGCTCAGGACTTGCAGGAATGGGCCAAGCGACTCGGCCAGGGTGCGCTGCTCACGGCGCTGCCGGACCGGCTGAGCGGGCATCGGCTGGCTGGCCGTGCGCCCGACAACTCCC
>JAHCKB010000484.1 GCA_026125985.1 Bradyrhizobium sp. | reverse complement strand
CATCGCCGCTCAGCACATTGAGGATGCCGGCGATCACGATGACGAACAGCCCCACAATGCCCACGGCGTCGGGGTATTCGTAGTAGAACACCGCGCCGAACAGGATCGCCCAGAAGATCTGCGAATATTGCAGCGGCGCGATCCGGCTCGCCTGCACGGCGCGCGTCGCGGCGATGAACAGCATGTTGCCGGTGCCGCCCAGGGCGCCGATCAGCATCAGCCAGGCGAGCTCGGTCCAGGTCGGCACCCGGACGGCGCCGGTGACAAGCATGAGCGTGCCGTTGACGACGACGATATAGAGCGTGGCCATGCCGATGAGGCTGACGCGGGTCTCCTCCTTGGCGACGCGGCGCAGCACCGTGGTGGTGATGGCGCCGAAGAAGGCGGAGCCGAGCGCCGCCAGGTGCCCCAGGCTCAGGTCGCGGAAGCCGGGACGCACCACGATCAGCACGCCGATGAAGCTCGCCGCGAGGATCAGCCAGCGCGGCAGGCTGACCGTTTCCTTGAGTACCGTCACCGAGATCAGCACGATGAAGATCGGCGCGAGGAAGGCGATCGAATAGGCCTCGGCCAGCGGGATGGTGACGAAGGCGAAGATAATGCACAGGTTCCCCAGCACGCCGCTGACGCCGCGCAGATGCACCAGCAGCGGGTTCTTGAGCTTCCAGAAGTACAGCCAGTTCTCGCCTTTGGGCGTGGTCAGGAAGACCGGAACGAGCGAGAAAAGCGTCGTGAAGAACGCCAGCTCATAGACGGACAGGCCGTGACCCAATCCCTTGATGATGGCGTCGCAGCACGAATAGAGCGCGTAGGCGGCAAAGGCATAAAGGACGCCGGGCGGCATCTGGACGATCCGGAGGTAAGCGGTCGCGGGGAATGATCGACGTATACGGTACGAGCCGGAGTCGCGTCGATAGCTGACATGTCAGTTTCCGGCCTGCAGAATGGGAGCAATTGTCGCAATCTCGTTGGTCCACACCAGCCCGGGGAAGCCGTTGGGCACGAGGGCGGCCTCCTGCGGCGTGTCGACGCCCGAGGTGCCGGCGTCGCCGGGCGAGAACGGCCCGATCAGGATGACCTCGGAACCGGCTTCCCGCATGCGCTGGATGAAGCGGTTGGGCCAGCCCCACAGCGCCCAGGCATAGTTGATGGGCACCATGACCATGGTGTTGTGGCAGGCCGAGGGGACGATGCCGGTCCAGCCATAGCCCTCATATTGCAGCAGGCACGACATCAGCCCCTTGCGCGACCAGGCCTTGAGATCGGGCAGGAGCTGCTTGGCGCGCATCGTCGGCGCGTCCCCGCCATAGACGCCCCAGATGGCGGTTTCCCACTGCGGATTGGCCTCGATGAAGGCGCGCAGCATGTCGCCTTCGCGTTCCTCGTTGGACTTGTAGTTCACGAGAAAGCGCTTGTCGGGCATGGCGGTGAGCACGTCGGAAAGCTCGGGCAGCATGCCCACGCCCTTGCCGCGCAGCGGGAAGGTCTTGCCGTCGTCGGGCGTGTAGCCGTAGCCGACGTCCAGCGTCTTCAGATACGCCATGTCGTGCGAACGGGTCTCGCCTTTCCCCTCGGTGCGGCAGTCGAGCGTCCAGTCGTGGAACACGGCGAGCTTGCCGTCGGTGGTGGGGTGCACGTCGAGCTCGACGAAATCGGCCCCGGCGGCGAAGGCGGCCTGCATGGCGGGAATGGTGTTCTCGATCTCGTCGACGATCGGCTCGCGGATGCGCGTGGCCGTGCAGGTGTCGTTCTCGACGCCGGTGAGGTCGAAATTCTGATGCACGCCGCGATGCGCAACAAAGCGCGTTTCGCCTGTCTGCGCCGGGGCCAGCCAGGACGCGTTCCACAGATAGACAGCCGCGATGAACACGGCGACGCCGATGAGAATTTTCTTAAACATGTCGCCCGCCCTTGGCCCCGAGTGAGGCGAAAGGGGCAGCCAATTGCGGCGACTACTTGGCGCGGGCGCGGTTGTTTTTGGGATTGTGCTCGAGCTCCACAAGCCCGAGCGCCTCGGCCACCGGCGTCACGTAGTTGGCGAAGCGGCCGCGCAGTCCCTTCTTGAGGCCGTACCAGCCACGCTTCGGATTGTCCGG
>JAHCKB010000483.1 GCA_026125985.1 Bradyrhizobium sp. | reverse complement strand
CGCGACGCGACACAACCATGACTCAATTACTCTGACTCAGGCGACGCTGTCGGCGACGCGGGACTAAACAACCGACTGGCGATACATTGACCGGGCAAAGTAAAAATCGACTTAAGGCGCGAGGCGCGTTGACGAGTCCGGCGTGTTCTTGAGGCGAATCGGCGCGCCGATGCGCGCTCAGGTGCACTAGGCAATATTTGCCGGGCAGGTTATTGATTAACGCAATGGAAATTTTGCCGCTTTGCCGCGTTGCCTTGTGCTTGTTCCGCACAAGGTCGAAATGAAGGGAAACCGCCATGCGTTACGATGATTTTCGCCACAGCGACAACATTGACGATCGTCGCGGCGAGGATGGCGGCGGCATGGGCGGCGGCCGCCTCGGGATTCCCATGGGCGGCGGCGGTCTTGGGATCGGCACGGTCATCGTGCTTGGATTGCTGGGCTACGCCTTCGGCATCGACCCGCGAATCCTGATCGGCGGCGCGGAAATTCTCACCGGTGGCGGTGGGGGTGCCCCGACCTACCAGACCGACCGTCCGTCGGGCCAGCGCAAGACCGGCGCGCCGACCGACGAGATGGGCAGGATGATCGCCGGCGTTCTCGGCGAGCTCGACGATCGCTGGAGCGAGATCTTCAAGGCCGACGGGCGCAACTACACCGGTCCGAAGATCGTTCTGTTCCGCAACGCCACCAATGGCGGACGCTGCGGCATGGCGCAGTCGGCCATGGGTCCGTTCTATTGTCCGCCGGACCGCACCATCTATCTCGACACGGCGTTCTTCCGCGAGGTCGAGACGCGTTTCCGTGGCTGCTCGGGCAGTGCCTGCAAGTTCACCGCGGCCTACATTATCGCGCATGAAGCCGGCCACCACGTCCAGAACCTGCTCGGTATCCTGCCGCGGGTAAACAGGGCGCAGCAGCAGGCGGGCAGCCGGGCGCAGGCCAATGCGCTGCAGGTCAAGGTCGAGCTGCAGGCCGACTGCCTGTCCGGCGTCTGGGTCAACCGCGAGGAGAAAAAGCGGCCGGGCTTCCTCGAGCCCGGCGACATCGATGCGGCGCTGAAGACGGCGACCGCGATCGGCGACGACACCCTGCAGCGCCAGGCCACGGGCAGGGTGGTGCCTGACAGTTTTACGCACGGCTCTGCGGCGCAGCGCAGGCAGTGGTTCATGACGGGCTATCAGCAGGGTAACGTGGCCGCCTGCAATACATTTGGCGCCGGCGCGCTGTAGCCAACAACGTCATTCCGGGGCGATGCGAAGCATCGAACCATGGAGCGCACTTGCACTCCTGAGAATCTCGAGAATCCGGATCAGCCCGCTACGCGGTCTGTCCGGAATGACGGAAGAGAGATGGATCATGTCGATCGACGAAACCAAACAGTTCGTTCCGCTCAACATTGCGGTGCTGACGGTCTCCGACACGCGTTCGCTGGCGGACGACAAGTCCGGCACGACGCTGGCCGATCGGCTGACTGCCGCCGGTCACAAGCTGGCAGCGCGCGAGATCGTCACCGACGACGTCGAGGCGATCCGGGCGGTGGTGGAGCGATGGATGGCGGATGACGGCGTCGACGTCGTCATCACGACGGGCGGCACCGGCTTCACCGGCCGCGACGTCACGCCGGAAGCGGTCGAGCCGCTGTTCGAAAAGCGCATGGACGGCTTCTCCATCGCCTTTCACATGCTGAGCCACGCCAAGATCGGCACGTCGACGGTGCAGAGCCGCGCCACGGCGGGCGTTGCGAACGCGACCTTCATCTTCTGTCTGCCGGGTTCGCCCGGCGCCTGCCGCGACGCCTGGGACGGCATCCTGGCGGCGCAGCTCGATTACCGCACCCGGCCCTGCAATTTCGTCGAGATCATGCCGCGGCTGGACGAGCACCTGCGCCGCCCCAAGGCGAAGGGGGCGAGCGCGTAACTGTCATTCCGGGGTGCGCGAAGCGCGAGCCCGGAATCCATACTCCCGATCGTGGTTATGGATTCCGGGCCTGCGCCTTCGGCGCATCCCGGAATGACGAGAAGTCACAGCTTCATCTCCCAGGTCTCGCCGACGAGATCGGCACCAAAGCTGTGGTGCGGCTCTTCCCTGGTGCGGCGAAAGCCCGCCGCGTGATGGATGCCGCGGGCGGCA
>JAHCKB010000482.1 GCA_026125985.1 Bradyrhizobium sp. | reverse complement strand
TCCACGTAACCCGCTCCGATCATGTATTGGTTGACCTTGTTGGCTTCAAGATCCCAGCGTGCGCCGCCCGAGACGATCCAGTTGGCCGCAACTTTCACCGAGGCGGTGCCGAGCAGGCCTTCGCGGCGGGTGAGGTAACCGAGTTCCGGCTGTGCGGCATAGTTGCCGTACATCATGGACACCGACCAGCGGTCGAAGGTGGCGCGTCCCTCGGCCTCGAAGCGATTGGTGTTCATGGTCGCTTCGTCGAAGCGTGCACGGGTCGAGAAGGTGTAGGTGCGGTTGGGCGAATAGTTGACGCGCGCCACGTAGTCGGAACGCGTCCTTGCGAGGCCGGAGTCGAGACCGGTATTGGTAGCGTCGGCCACAGCGAAGGAGTTGAGACCGAAGAGCTGGTAGGACTGGCCGAACAGCACGTTGATCGAGCCGCCGCGGTCGAATTGCGTTGTTGCCTGGACGCCGACATTGGCGCGACCGCCGCCCTCGATACGGTCGTAGCCGGAGAACTTGTCGACCGCGAACAGATTGCTGGTGTCGAACACCAGGCTCTGGGCATCTTCGTTGGGCAGCCTGCCGGCATAGGTCTCGTTCGGCCGGATGATGACCTGCGCGATCGGCTCGATCGTCGTGGTGCCCCAAGGCTGAACGTTGATGAAGGGATAGCGGTATTCGAGACCCACGGCCGGCATCGCGCGCAACGCCTGCGTGTCGCCGACCGGAAGGAAGTTGGAGACGCCCGGCTGGTTAGAGATCGAGGCGTCGATCGCGTCTACCCGCAGGATCGCAAATGGCGTCCAGATCTGGCCGATCGGATCGGTGAAGGATTTGCGCCACTGCGCCTCGACCGTCGCGCGCGTATAGGTGCCGGGCATGCCGCGCAGCAGGCACTGCGAGGGCAGCCTGGCCAGCGGATCGGCCGAGGCGTTGAGGCAGAGGCCGTTGGTGTTGGCAAGTGTCGTAATCGGGTCGAACGCCGCGGTGGTACGGCTCAGGCTCGTGAAGTTGGTCTTGTAGCTGAACTCGCCGCCGAAGATCGGGCTGTTGACGACGTTGTTGTAGTCGATCACCGGATGGATCACCGGAACCTTGTCCTGGTTGCCGGAGAAGCTCAGATAATAGATCGCACGCGCGTCGAAGAAGCTGCGGTTCCCGACGCCGGTAAGATAAAGCTGCGATACGGCTTCCGTCGGCAGGCTCAGGAACGCGCTGAGTGGATCGCGGTATTGCGCGAGGCGATAGTCGGAGAAGAAGTAGTAGTCGGACAGCAACACGCCGTCCCAGCCCCAGACCCACTTGTCGTTGATGGCGAACTGACCCTTGGTGTCGATGCCGCCGCGGAACTCGCGGTCGCCGGGCTGGCCGGCGAAGGCGCCGGGGTCGAGCTGATAAATGCCGTAGGCGCGAATTTGGTAGGAGCCGTCCAGCAGGCGCTGGCGGAACTCGGCCTGGCCCAGCACGCCCTGCCTGGTCGTAATACGCGGGGTGATGGTGAGGTCGTAGTCGGGTGCGAGCGCCCAATAGAACGGCGTGTCGACGCCGAAGCCGTAGCCGGACACCGAGCTGTAGCTCGGCATCAGGAAGCCGGTCTTTCTCTTCACCGTCGGATCCGGAGTCGAGAAATAGGGCAGGTAGGCCATCGGCACGCCGAAGAATTCGAGCTGGGCGTTCTCGAAATACAGCATCCGCTCGGACTGATTGTGGATGATGCGCGCGCCTTTGACCTGCCATAGCGGCGGCTTCTTCGGGTCGTCCTTGCAGGGTGCGCAAGCGGTGTAGACGCCATTCTCGAATACGGTGTAGTTGCCGGCCGAGCGGTCGGCGCGGCTTGCCGCCATGCGCGTCTGGTCCTCGGTGTCGACGCGCAGCGAATCGACGAAACCGTCACGGTAGTCGTCGCTGAGATCCATGACGTTGGCGTAGGTGATCTTACCTTCCGCGTCGGTCAGGCGGATGTTGCCCTCGGCATGCAGCCGCTTGGTCTTCTGGTCATAGATGACCTTGTCGGCCTCGACGCTGGTACCGTTGTAGAACATCTGCACGTTGCCGACCGCCGACACGCGCTGATTGTTGTAGTCGTAGTCGACCTCCACGGCCTGCACCAGCATCTGCCCGTCGTTCGGCGCCGGCGGTGGCTTCTGACGCG
>JAHCKB010000481.1 GCA_026125985.1 Bradyrhizobium sp. | reverse complement strand
ACTTCCGATCTGCCCTTGATTCCGGACATTGCACCGCACCGCAACAATTGACGCGAAGGGCCGCCACAGGGCGACATTGCGCGCGTATCGACTGATCAGCGGGCTCGCTGGCCGCGGCTGATGAGCAACAGTCCAACAACTACCAGGAGGATCGCGACGGCGTGGTACCAGCGGAGGCGTTCACCAATCAACGCCATGGCCTCCACGGCGGCGAAGGCAGGGGTAAGGGTTAGCGCCGCAGCAGTGAGCACCGCTCCATTGAGGGTGAGCGATACGTTGTAGCCAAGGTAAGCGCCGATGCCGGTCGCGAGCACGACCACGGCAATCCACGGCGCCGCTCGAGCGTCGATGAGGGGGAAACCCATTGAGACAATTTCGTTCGCCGCGAAGGGGAGTACTGCGATGCTCGCGCCGACGGACATGACGGCGAACTGCGACATCGGCGTGAGCCGCGCCGGCGCGCGACGCATGGCTATGGTGTATCCCACGAACACAAGCATGCCGGCGGTCGCCCACAAATCTCCGGGATTAAAACGCAGGGATGCGATTGTATCCGGACGGCCCTTGGTGATGATCAGCATTGCACCGAGCAGGCAAACGGAAATGCCAACGATGAGTGATGCGCTCGCGGCCTGGCGGCGGGCGATAATCTCCCACGCAGCGACAAATGCGGAGGCGCATCCGTAGATGAGACCGATGTTGGTAGCTTCCGTCGTCTGCGAGGCGACGTAAGCGGCAAGGGAGCAAAAGCCCATGCCGAGCGCAGCGAGCACCGCCAGGTACAGCAAGTGAGAAAGAGGAGCCTTCCAGCGCTCGCCGGATCGCATGAGAGCGAACATCCCGATAGCGAGGCCCGACAGTGACCATCGCACGAGCGTAAGCGTGGCCGGTCCGAAGGTGTCCGCCAGCGCGCGCCCTGCAACCGGATTGAAGGCGAAGCAGGCGGGGACCAGTGCAAGCAGCAGCAGGTGTACCGGTCCAAGCCCCCTGTCAGGCGTCCGACTTGTATCTGCGGCAAGCGTTGACGATGCGTTCGCCGACCTGCTGTCCATGTGTTGTCTCTGTTCGTGTTCTTCTTGCGCAACAGGCACACTATAGACAGCTCACGCGACATGTCGCCAGATCGTCGGACGCCGGCAGAAGTCCGCAAGGGTCAATAGAAGGGAAGCATCGAAACCAGAGCGGGCGGATATTTCAGCAGGATAGTTTCGAGCAGTATCTGACACCAGGTTCTGCAGATTGGCTGTAGATATCCTGCCGAAAGGACTGCATCATGTTCAGCCCACGACTCCTGGCTATTGCTATTTCGCTCACTGCGACACAAGCCCCGGCTTCCGCGGGCGGTATAACCTATTTGGGCGGGCCGAAAACCGGCATCATTGGAGCCGCGATGCCAAACAACTCCATGAACGCCTTTGCATCCGGCGTGACCCCGGCCGCAAGGACTTCGTCAGGCTCGACTTCGGTCACGCGTGTTCAACCCGGCGGCATCGCCAGCCGCGGAATTTGACTGTTGCGGAGCGATTTTGGGCCATCAACAGATATGCCGGCGATTAGAGGCCCGACGAACGATCTTCGCGAGCCGGCCCACAGGTTAAGGGCGCGCCGGCTTAGTCTGTCATTCCGGGGCGCGCGAAGCGCGAGCCCGGAATCCATACTCGCGATCGTGGTTGTGGATTCCGGGCCTGCGCCTTGGGCAGATCCCGGAATGACGAGAAGTTACAGCTCCAGCTCCCAGGTCTCGCCGATGAGATCGACGCCAAAGCTGTGGTGCGGCTCTTCCCTGGTGAGGCGAAAGCCTGCCGCCTGGTAGATGCCGCGCGCGGCGAGCAGCATGCTCTGCGTCCACAGCGTGATCTCGCGATAGCCTCGCTCACGCGCGAAGCGGATGCACTGTTCGGTCAGGGCGCGGCCGACGCCGAGGCCGCGCGCTTTCTTCTCCACGATCAGCAGCCGCAGTTTGGCGACCTCATCGGAAGCTTTCACCAGGAACACCGAACCGACCGGCTCGCCGGCCACCTCCGCGATCCAGCAGTGTTCGCGTGCGGGATCGAACGAGGTGAGGAATTTGCCGGCGATCTCAGCGACCATGGCTTCGAAACTGATGTCCCAGCCGAACTCCTGCGTATAGATCGCGCCGTGACGCGAGATCACCCAGCCGATGTCGCCGGGGCGATG
>JAHCKB010000480.1 GCA_026125985.1 Bradyrhizobium sp. | reverse complement strand
CGTTTTCGTCCAGCGGGAAGAACCCGCCTGACGCGGCAAGCGTCCATCGCAACCCGCGCCACGCCCGGTGACGATCGCGCGAACGTCCCTCTCGGCGGCGCGGGCTGCGCGGAGTTATGCACCCGATTTCAATTTCGGTAAAGCAGAATATTTTTCGCGGCAACACTTGACGCATTTCCGTAAAACGGAAGGTGATTTGCCCGTCGTGCCGAAAATGCCACACGTCGCGCAAGCCCTTCCCGTTGCTGCACCGCACCCGGCATCTCCTCCGCCTTCCATCTGCTATAAGTCACAGTCGGAACATCCGTAGCTCGGGGGCGCTACCATGAACCATTCGGCCAGGATCAATCCGTCAAATTTCGTCAGCCGGCGCATCGTCGTTCTGCGATCAGCAGCAATGCGCTGGACGCTGTGCGGCATGTTTCTCGCCGTCCTCGCGCCGGACATCGCGCATGGCGCGCCGGGCGGCAGCGTCAGGGTGCGTTCGGAGATGCAGCTTTCGTTCGACTGCCAGCGGCCGTGGAAGGTGCAGAACTACGGCACCCGCGCCACCTTCGAGGCGATCCTCAACAGCGACAGCACGGCCACTGCGGACCTCACCCTCAGCGGCTTTGCGCTTGCTTCCACGATTCATTTCGAAGCCCGTCTCGGCCGCGGCAGCCGTCCAGCACCCGGCGGCAGCGCGCAATTGCGCGTCGTCAGCTCCAACGCGCTGCGCGGCATCTGGTCGTTGCCGAACAACAACCTGATCATCGACATCACCACGTCGGGCAAGAGCTGCAAGGTGGCGGTGAGCTTTGCGCTGAAACGGGGACAGAAGGAATATTCGCTGTGGGGCGGCAACAAGTTCTACTATTGCAGCGCCGCGCGGGTGCTGCGGACAAGCTGCAGCGCGCAATAACAAGCGGCGGCGCGCCCGCAGAGCCCGCGCCTATGTCGCCATGAACTCCTCCGCCAGCACCAGCACCTCGCGGGTGCGACTCACGTCGGGCCAGTCGCGGTTGAAATCAGCGATCAGGCGCTTCAGCTCATCGCCGCCGGTGGCGCGCTCCAGCGCCGCCTTGTCGGCGAACTGATACATCGCCTGGTGCAAGGAGGGATCGGTGTCGCTCCAGAACCGCCACGCATGCTTCACGCCGAAGGATTTGGTGGCATCGGGCAGATGCTCGCGGGAATACCACGCATCGAAGGCGGCGCGCTTGGCGGGATCGGTGACGGTGGCGCGGACGATGAAATAGGCGGCGGGCATGGCTTCGTTTCCTCCATCTGGTTCTTGTCGAACTATACCGGCATTTGTCGCTTCTGGTGCGCCCTGCCCCTGATGGCGGCCGGCTCGCTGTGCCCGGCAAAGACGCGCACGCCCTGCTCGATCTTGGCGATGACGTCGTCGGGCGTGCAGGATTGCAGGAAGGCGATGCCGTTCTTGCGGCAGGCGGCGAGAACGCGGTCGCGCGCCTTCTGCATCTCCGGCGGGAACGGCTCGCGCGGCATGATCCGGTAACCCAGCGACAGGCTGAGATCGCCGGGGCCGATCTCGGCAAAGCCGAGGCCGGGCACGGCGAGGATTTCCTCGCAATTGGCGACGCCTTCGGGGCTTTCGAGCTTGACGCCCAGCAGCAGTTCGCCCTTGGGATTGAGCGGCCAGGGATCGCAGCGGTCCATATAGTCTTCGACCGACAGGCCCCAGACCGGCGCGGCCGAGCTTTCCGAGCCGCGGCCACGCGTGCCGATGCCGAGCATCCCGCGGCCAACCTCGGGCCGCCGCTTCGCGCCCTCCAGCCGGGCCAGCGGCGACGGAATGTCGGGATCGACGCCGATCGTGTTGTGCGGATAGCGGCAGGACTCCACGAAGGCGCGCGCGGCCTCCGCACTCTCCGCCTGGCACAGCAGGATGCCGTGCACGCCGCGGCCGAGGATCTGGCGGAACTGCCAGGCATTGTAGCGCACATGCGCGGCATCGATACCGTTGACCGGCGCCTCGACGATGACGGCCGGCGTGCGATGCCCGGAGCGGGTCCGGCCGGCATCGACCATGCCGCGCATGTAGTCCGCCAGCCCCGCCATGTCGAAGGCGCCATGCTCCATGCCGACATTCATGTAGTCGGCCCAGGTGCCGGCATCATTGGTGCCTTGCGCCCGCGTCAGCACATGGCCGCTATGCGGGCCGTCATAGTAGATGGCCTGATCCTGCTCCAGAAGCTCGA
>JAHCKB010000048.1 GCA_026125985.1 Bradyrhizobium sp. | reverse complement strand
CAATGCGGCCTACGATGTCGAGCGCGTCGGCTTCTTCACGCCCAAGATGGAGCAGGTCGAGGAGCTCGGCCCCGGCGAGATCGGCTTCATCACCGCCGCGATCAAGGAAGTCGCCGACACCCGCGTCGGCGACACCATCACCGACGACAGGAAGCCGGTCAGCGAAATGCTGCCGGGCTTCAAGCCGGCGATCCCCGTGGTGTTCTGCGGCCTGTTCCCGGCCGACGCCAACGACTTCGAGACCCTGCGCGCGGCGATGGGCAAGCTGCGGCTCAACGACGCCAGCTTCTCCTATGAAATGGAGACCTCCGCCGCGCTCGGCTTCGGCTTCCGTTGCGGCTTCCTTGGGCTCCTGCATCTGGAGATCATCCAGGAGCGGCTGTCGCGCGAGTTCGATCTCAACCTGATCGCGACCGCGCCGTCGGTCATCTATAAAATGCGTCTCACCGACGGCGAGGAGATCTCGATCCACAATCCCGTCGACATGCCCGACGTGGTGAAGATCGCCGAGATCGAGGAGCCCTGGATCGAGGCGACGATCCTGACTCCGGACGAATATCTCGGCAGCGTGCTGAAGCTGTGCCAAGACCGCCGCGGCGCGCAGAAGGAGCTCACTTACGTCGGCTCGCGCGCGATGGTGAAATACGACCTGCCGCTCAACGAAGTCGTGTTCGACTTCTACGACCGCCTGAAGTCGGTGTCGAAGGGCTACGCCTCGTTCGACTATCACCTGACCGACTACAAGCCCGCCGATCTCGTCAAGATGCAGATCCTCGTCAACGGCGAGCCGGTCGACGCGCTCGCCATGCTCGTGCACCGCACCCGCGCCGAAGGCCGCGGGCGCGCCATGGTCGAGAAGATGAAGGAGCTGATCCCGCCGCACATGTTCCAGATCCCGATCCAGGCGGCGATCGGCGGCAAGGTGATCGCGCGCGAGACCGTGCGCGCGCTGCGCAAGGACGTCACCGCCAAGTGCTACGGCGGCGACATCACCCGCAAACGCAAGCTTCTGGAGAAGCAGAAGGAAGGCAAGAAGAAGATGCGGCAGTTCGGCAAGGTCGACATCCCGCAGGAAGCCTTCATCGCCGCGCTCAAGGTGGACAGCTGAGGCGTGTCCAAGGCCGCCAACCAAAACTCGCAAAACAACCCCATGCACAGTAGCCGGCGACGGCGCTAGTTTCGTATTTTGCGAAATTGAGTTGACGCGTCGGGCAAATCAAGGGCATATGGCGTTTGCTTCAACTTCCATGTCGAAGACAACGAAGAGTCAGCGCACCCTGCAACATGTTGCTATTTTGTGATCCCTGCTCCGACGTTACCGAAGAGACTTCGAAGGAGCATCACGAAGGCTGAAAGATACAGAATAGTATCGAATGTCGATGTTACTCACCATCTTCACCGCGTAGGTCAGTTTCTCGTCTTGGGCTTGGCAAATCACGAGCCCCTTCACTTCTTGGCCGTCGGCACACAGCTTCTCTTTCACCCATCCCATGTATCGAAGTATTTGCCCAATCACCTGATCTGACGGTCGCCCCCTTTTCAACTCGATGACGACAAATGAATTTGATTGAGACTCCACTGCCAGGATATCGATTGGTCCGATGTCAGTTGTGTATTGTTGTCCGCGATTGCCCCTCGGAATCGTAATAGATTCTAAGATTGCCCTGAAAGATTGCATCAAAATTGCTTACGATGAATTCCTCCAGATACTTTTCAAGTACGAACATTTGTTCGTCTTCAACAACCTCTCCCGCATTGCCTACTATTGGTAAGTATTTCTGAGTGGCCGAATCATTGTTCGGCAGCAAGTTATTGAACTCTTCCCCTGACACCTCCGTGAGAGTGTGCATCGGAAATACAATGCTCCCGTATTCCAGATCGCGCGGCGACGTCTGCCATTCCACTCCCAGGTAGCCCGCGTGATCAATCTTGGGGTTCTTCCCGGGAGACCAGATAGCGCTTTTGCTGACCGCCCCCACTGCACCGAGTGTCTTACGGCCGCGCCTTGCAATTATCCTGTCGCCCGGACTTATCTCTCTATAGAATGCCCAGAGCATGTTTGAGATTAAGCTCTTGGTCTGAGGCGGCTTGTCGGGGTACTGACGCGCTACAGCCGCACTTAACTCGTCTTTGCTCATTTCGAGGACGTTACCTAGTCCGGGCCACCCAATCGAGATGACCCCATTCGCTAAGTCGAACTCCCAAGCGGCTTCAAACTTTTCCGTTGGGCTAACTGCATTTGGGGCAACAATCCAAAAACGCGTCATACGGCCTCCCCCAGCATTCGACTTGAGTTTTCATCGTAACATGTTACAGTAGCTTATGGCCACTAGCCCGAAGAAGACGAAAAAGACCTCACCTCGTAGCCCACGGCAACGAATGGCAGCCCGGCGAGAGCGCTTGCGTGCATCGGGGTTGCGTCCGATCCAGCACTGGGTTCCGGATCTGCGTGATCCGAAGGTTCGTGCAGACCTTCGTCGGCAAGCCAAGCTGATGGCACGTCATCCCGACAATGAAGCCGTCGACGCCTGGATCGAAGCTACGTACGACTGGAGCGAGTGGAAGTGAAGCGTGGAGACGTCGTGCTGATCGTCTCTCCCGGCGATTTGGGACGGCCTCGACCCGGCATCGTTGTGCAGGCTGATGAATTCAAGGATCTGACGACGATCTTCATCTGCCCGATCTCCTCGGATGTTCAAGCGAATTTGCCGCTGCGGCCCACAATCGAAGCCGGCCCGTCGAACGGGCTCCGACTCCGCTCACAAATCATGACGGACAAGATGGTCGCCCTTCGACGCGACCGCGTTCGGAGCGTTATTGGCCATCTCGACTCGGAGACGACACAGGAACTTGATCGGGCCCTGCTCGTGGTGCTCGGACTGGCGCGCTGAGCGCAACTCACAATCGCCTTATCCCCGCATGAGGGGGATGCTGCCTGTCGTGTTGCCCTCTCACTGCGAATAGGCCACCATCCCCTCGCGCCAACCAACAACACAAGAGCCTGAGGAAACCCATGACCCAGACCTCGCGGTTCGACTATGGCTGGGTCATCGTCGCGGCGGGGGCGCTGATGACCTGCATCGGCTTCGGCACCATGCTGTCGCTGGCGGTGTTCCTGGCGCCGATCTCGGAAGCGATGGGCTGGTCGCGCGCCGGCGTGTCGGCGGCAGCGACGCTGGACTTCCTGTTCATGGGACTTGCCGCCTTCGTCTGGGGCTCGCTGTCCGACCGCTACGGCACCCGCATCGTGGTGCTCGCCGGCAGCGTCCTGCTCGGCATCGGGCTCGTCACCGCAAGCCAGGCGCAGGAGCTGTGGCAGTTCCAGCTCTGCTTCGGCGTCTTCATCGGCATTGCCGCCGGCAGCTTCTATGCGCCGATGATGGCGCTGGCGAGCGCCTGGATCGATCGCCACCGCAGCCTCGCGGTGGCGCTGGTTTCCGCCGGCATGGGCGTGTCGCCGGTGACGGTCGCGCCTTCCGCCAGCATGCTGATATCGGCCTATGACTGGCGCACCGCCATGCTTGTGATCGGGATTGCCGCCACGGCGCTGCTGATCCCCGCCTGTTTCCTGATACGGCCGGCGCCGCAAGCTACCGCCGGCGCGAGCGCAGGCGCCGACACAGCGCCGCAGATCGAATGGACCGCGGCGCAGGCACTGCGCACCCCGCAATTCATCACGCTGGCATGCGCGCATTTCGCCTGCTGCGCCGCGCATTCCGGCCCGATCTTCCACATGGTGAGCTATGCCATGGTCTGCGGCATCGCGCCGCTGACCGCGGTCACCGTCTACAGCGTGGCGGGATTCTCGGGGCTCGGCGGGCGCTTGCTGCTCGGCGCGCTCGCGGACCGGCTCGGGGCCAAGCCGGTGCTGGTCGCAGGTCTCCTGGTGCAGGCGCTGTGCATCGCGACCTATCTCGCCGTCTACCGCCTCGGCGAATTCTACGCGCTGTCAGTCGCGTTCGGGCTGGCTTATGGCGGCGTGATGCCGCTTTACGCGGTGCTGGTGCGCGAATTCTTCGGCGCCCGCATCATGGGCACGGTGTTCGGCGCGGTGTCAGCCTTCGCCAGTCTCGGCATGGCGCTGGGACCGTGGGCAGGCGGGCTCGTCTACGACACCACCCAGACCTACACCTGGCTGCATGCCGGCTCCTTCGCCATCGGCCTCGCCGCCGTGGCGATAGCGCTCAGTTTCCCATCAAAACGCAGGCCGGCGCTCGACCTCAGCCGCGCCACGGCATGACACGTCTGCACCCGGCGGCTTGATCGGCGCAGGCGGATTTGCCACCATCGGCGCGCCTGAACAAATAAAGCTCTTTTGCTCGAGCACGATCCTTTCGGAAAGCTCCAGCAATCAAAAAAGGGCACGGGGAGACGCATGAACAAGGCCACTGCCATCGATCTCGTCGAACGCGCACGCGCACTGGCGCCCCTGATCATCAAGGAAGCCGAAGAGATCGAGCGCACCCGACGTCTGACGGAGCCCGTGGTTACCGCGCTGGTCGACAACGGCATGTACCGCGCATTGCTGCCCAAGAGCCTCGGCGGCGCCGAAGTGCCGCTGACGACCTTCATGCAGATGCAGGAGGTGATCGCCGGCGCCGATGCATCGACGGCCTGGTGCCTCGGCCAGTGCAGCGTCTGCGCGGTGATCTCGGCCTATCTCGATCACGACGCCGCCAACGAGATATTCAACAGCGGGCGGGGCGTGCTGGCCTGGGGCGCGATCAATCATGACGTCCGCGCCGAAGCCGGCGGTTACCGCGCCAATGCGCGCTGGGACTTTGCCTCCGGTGTCCGGCAGGCAAGCTGGCTCGGCGCCCATGTCCGCATCACCGAGGCCGACGGCTCGCCGCGCAAGAAGCCCGACGGCTCGCCGGAGATCCGCACCATCCTGTTTCCGCTTTCCAGCGCCACCCTCTACGACGTCTGGGACGTGATCGGACTGCGCGGCACCGGTACCGATTCCTATTCGGTCGACAATCTCTTCATTCCCGAGAAATTCGCAGCGCTGCGCGATGATCCCGGCGCGCTGCGCGAAAAGGGGCCGCTCTACAGGATCCCGACCAACACGATCTACAGCATGGGCTTTGCCGCCACCGCGCTCGGTGTCGCCCGCGCGCAGTTCGATGCGGCCGTCGAGCTTTCACGCAAGAAGACGCCGCAGGGCCTCTCGGCGATGAAGGAGAACACCGCGGTGCAGGGCCTGATCGGGCTGACCGAAGCCAAGCTGCGGCGTGCGCGCGCCTATCTGTTCGCGACGGCCACGGAGGCCTGGGACGATCTGGTGGAAGGCAAGCCCTACACCGAAGGCCATCGCGTCGCGCTGCGGCTGGCGGCGACCTCGACGATTCATCAGGCGACCGAGATCGTCAACATCGCCTATCACATGGCCGGCGCCACCGCTGTATTCCGCGCCAACGGCTTCGAGCGACGCCTGCGCGACATGCACGCGATCAACCAGCAGCTCCAGGCCCGCGACACCCATTATGAGGAAGTCGGCAAGGCGATCCTGTCGGGCGACCTGGCGGGGCCGCCGACGATGCGGTGAGCGGGTCGCTTCACACCGCTGCGTACACTCTAACTCGATAAGCGGAGCCATTGCCGCGGGATCTCGTTGTTCGACGAAGCAAGGCCGCGCCGTTCAATCGTCTACGCCGGCATCGCCCGGCTGTTCCATTTGGCGGAGGCTAGGCGGTTCGAAGCTGCCTTTCGACCAGTCGACCCAACAGCCAGGCGCCCAGACCGAGGATCGGCAGGAAACCCGTCAGGGCGTTGAGAACATAGGAATACTCAAAGCCGGCAGCGTCGATGATCGTAAAAAGCCCGGGCACGATCGTCTGGATCGGAGACCAGAGCAACATCGCCTGGACGATCCCGATGCCCTGGCCGGCATCGCGGGCGTTCGAAAGCATTTCCGACGCCAGACCGAACAAAACGACATTCGGGACAGACATCGCAACGACGGCAAACCACATCGCCAGCCGGCCTGAGTCGGCACGCGGCCAAATCCGCCCAACCAAATACAGCGGCACGAAGGCCCAGTTCAGCAAGGCGAAATCGGCGGGTAGCGAGTAGATAAACGACCCAAATCGATATCCGGAGGCACTGGGTTGAATCAGACCAAACTCGTACGAGAGATAAAGGATCACCGCACACACGCTCGGACCGACTGAAAATACTGCCAGCGCGACAAGGGGGATATTCGTCCAGGCAGGCGAACGGCCGCGCCCGCGGAAATATCCAAACCCCACCAGTAGCAAGAGAGCTATCAGAACCAAATCACGAGGCCATTCTACGAAATTCATCGTACCTCCGGGGTTGGAGAACGCTTCTTTTTGGCTCGTCGATGTGCCGGAAAAAAACGAACTGCGCACGCCACATGCAGCATTCCGAGACACATGGTAACGGATCAAGTGAGTGCTTTGACAGGCTGAAACGGACCTCGCTACGCACCATGAGAAGCCGGCGGATGTACGCTCGGGTCATGGCTTCATGCTCGATCGTGCGTGAACGTGGCGAAGGAATCCAGACGCCTTCCCGCGACTCCCCGGCAGTTCCGGTTCCGCCAAGAACAGCGGCATCCGGCCCCCTTCCACCCGGTCCAGAACTGCCCTAACCTCCCGGACGATTCCTGCTTGAGCGATTTCAGTGCTGTTGATGGGGTGGTCGAATGAGGCGACCGAAACTCGTCGCTGCGGTTGGGCTAGCCATGATGCTGTCGATGGGCGCGTGCTCGCCTGACTCGGCATCGAACGACCCGGTTGCCCGTTGCGTGGCCAGGAACTTCCCCTCCCACGATCCAGGCAACCGCGAGCAGTGCATTGCCGCCTGCATCAAATGCGAGAACGGCGTCACCACGACCTGCGCGACGGCATGCAGCCTGAAGGCCAGGCGCTGAACGAGGCCGATCGATGAACCCGGCAAGGAAAGCCGCGGCCGTAGCCAACGCCGCCGTCGATGATGTGCTCAACGCCTGTCCGGAACCCGCGAGGGCAAGGCTCCGGGCGTTGCGACAACTGATCCTCGACACCGCGGCCACAACAAAGGGCGTCGGCGAGATTCTGGAAACGCTGAAATGGGGACAGCCGAGTTACCTGACGCCGGAGACCGGCAGCGGCAGCACCATCCGGATCGACCGCGTGAAACCGGCGGACAATCAGGTTGCCATGTTCTTCCACTGCCAGACCGATCTGGTGGCGACCTTTCGCCAGCTGTATCCGGAGCTGAGCTACAGCGGCAATCGCGCCATCCTGCTCGACGCGAACAGGAAGCTGCCGGAGAAGAAGCTGCGCCACTGCGTGGCGCTGGCGCTGACGTATCATTTGCGGAAGCGGAAGTGACCGGGCAAGTGGGGCACGCACTGATGCCCAACTGCCGTCATGTCGATCCTATTACTCCGTCATGCCCGGGCTTGTCCCGGGCATCCACGACCTTCATCACCTGTAGAGGGAAAGAGGTGGATGGCCGGGACAAGCCCGGCCATGACGCGGACCAAGGCCGGTCGCATTATTGGACGATCGTATCGTAAAGGTCGTTCCATGCCGGATTGTCGGCCAGGATCAGTCGCACTTTCCACGTTCGCGACCAGTGCTTCATGTTGTGCTCGCGCTGGATCGCCGCTGTCATGATATTCAAAGTAGACGAGACGTTTAATTCCGTATCGTTTGGTAAAGCCGGGGATCAGTCCGTTCCCGTGCTCATAAGCGCGCCGCACAAGGTCGTTGGTGACCCCTACATACAGGATCCCGTTGGGCGCGCTTGCCATGATGTAAACGTAACCACCGGACATACGCGGATGATGAAGCACGTGGATGGCCGGGACAAGCCCGGCCATGACGATGCGGATAGATCACCTAAAAATCAGCCAGTCCAGAGGCGCAAGGACGGCGACGGTGATGGCGATGCCGAACGATAGCCGCCCAATTTTGTGCAGCGTAGAGACCTGCGAAGGATCGCGATGCGGTTGGCGATCCAGCCAGCGGCGAAGTGTGCGTATGGGCCACCCGAGAATCGAGAGGACCACGTAGAGCAAGAATCCTACAAAGTCATCCATTCACGCCGCCCTGCCCCTGTCGCCCTCCCCGATCAACCCGCGCTGGGCCTTGAGCAGCGCCATGATCTCGGCATGCGGCCGGGCGCCGCTGAACAGATAGCCCTGGCCCTCGTCGCAGCCTTCGGCCCGCAGGCATCGCAGTTCGGCTTCGGTCTCGACGCCTTCTGCCGTGATGGTTACCCCGAGCCCCTTGCCGAGGCTGACGATGGAGCGAATGATCGCCTGCGCGCCCTGGTTGGCGTCGACTTCCTGCACGAAAGAGCGATCGATCTTGATCTTGTCGAACGGAAAGCTGCGCAGATAGCTCAGGCTCGAATATCCGGTGCCGAAATCATCCATCGAGATGCGCACGCCCAGCGCGCGGAGCGCATGCAGCGTGGCCAGCACCTGGCTGCTCTTTTCCAGGAGCAGCGTTTCGGTGATCTCCAGCTCCAGCCGACGCGCGGCGAGACCCGACTGCTTCAGCGCGTCCATCACCAACGCCAGCAGATTGCCGGCGCGGAACTGCAGCGGCGACAGGTTGACGGCGACGCGAACGTCATCGGGCCAGAGTGCGGCGTCCCTGCAGGCGCGGCGCAGCATCATGCCGCCGATCGCGGAGATCAGACCGGTCTCCTCGGCCACCGGAATGAACTCCGACGGAGCGATCATGCCGCGCTCCGGATCGGGCCAGCGCACCAGCGCCTCGAAGCCGGTGATGCGGCCGTTGGCAAGATCGACCAGCGGCTGGTAGTAGGGCTGCAGCAGATCGTTGCGGATCGCGTTGCGCAGATCGGTCTCGACCTTCCGGCGGCTCTGGGCCCGGGCGTCCATCTCCGCTTCGAAGAACGAGAAAGTGCCGCGAAAATCCTGCTTGGCGCGCGACAGCGCCAGGTCGGCATGCTTCAGGAGCTTCTCCGAATCGTCGCCGTCGCCGGGCGACACGGCAATGCCGATGGACGCGCCGATCGCCACCGAATGCTCGTCGAGCAGGAAGGGATCGGCAAGCGCATCGAGCAACCGCCGCGCCAGCAGCACGGCGTCTTCGGGCCGCGTCACGCCGCGCTGAACGATGGCGAATTCGTCGGAGTTGAGGCGGGCAACGGCGTCCTCATCGCGCAAGGTCGAGCGAAGCCGCTTCGCGACGGCGCGCAGCAGCTTGTCGCCGACGCCATGGCCGAGCGTGTCGTTAACCGCCTTGAAGTTGTCGAGACCGAGCACCATGACCGCGAGCTTGTCGGTGCCGCGCCGCGTGTGCAGCAGCATGTCGTCCATCTGCCGGCGCAGCAGGTCCCGGTTCGGCAGCCCAGTGAGACTGTCGTGCTGGGCCATGAAGGCGAGACGGGCTTCGGCGCGCCTGCGCTCGGTCGTATCCATGAGCGCGAGCAGCACGGCGGGCTGGCCGCCATGGACGATCCGGCGCGAATAGATGGTGAGATCGATCAGTTCGCCATCGGCGCGGACGTGCTTGCAGGTGTACGTCTGCTGTTCGTTGCCGTTCCAGGGCAGTTCGCCGTCGAAGGCCTGCAGGCTGCGGACGGTCAGTTTCTCGAATTCGGCGCGGCTGTAGCCGTAGTGCTCGACCGCCGCGTCGTTGACGGCGAGGATTCGCTCGCCGTCGAGCGCGCAGACGATCATCGGCACCGGATTGCTCTCGAACAGCAGGCGAAACGAAGCCTCGCGCTGCTTCAGCTCGGTAATGTCGACGCGCAACCCTATTACGCCGCCATCGGACGTGAGGCGCTCCTCGATCAAGATGACCCGACCGTCGGCGAGCTGCTGCTCGTGACGCGCGCCGGGTTGGTGCATTCGCGCCAACCGCTCGGCAATCCATTCTTCTTCGTGACCTGCGGCTTCCGGATAGTCGCCGCGTTCGACCCCGATGCGAATGGTATCGGCCAGCCGCGCGCCGGGCTCGAACAGATCGGCGCTGCGGCTGTAGATCTCGGCGTATTTTTTGTTCCACAGGATGTAGCGGCCTTCGGCATCGAGAAACACGATGCCCTCCGGCAGGATATCGATCGCCTCACGCAGGCGTTCATGAGACCTGCGCGCTTCGGCGATGGCAGCCTCCGCTTCGGCGCGCGTACGCAGCAGTTCACCGGACTCGCTTCGCGTCCGGCGGCGGAGGCACTTCGGCGCGGATTTGACCGGCCGGACAGGCAAGCGAACGATCGCAGCTCGTTTTGCTTTTGCTTTTTTCTTCCCGTGCCGGTTCATCGGCATTGCAGCGCCTCACATATGCACGCTGTCCGTGCAAGCGCCGTTCTCCGACAAGTGTCTGAAAAATTGGTATCTTTTACCCAACCTAAGATAGTATCTGGCATGCCCGGTATGCCGGTATTGCAGGCGCAGGTGGCATGCCGCGCATAGTCACACAACCCGTGATTGCTTCAAGCGGCGGGAATGAAGGCAAATGCGGCAGGTTACCTGCCATATCCGCAATGAAGCGTGGAACTGCGCGCGGAATGCCTGTCGCAGCGCTTAAATGCGTCAATGGAAAACAACGTTATCCAACCGTTAAGACCGGCCTGCTCTCAGTAGATTTCGATGCGGGTATTGCCGCGGCCGTTGCGCTCGACCAGCGCATAGAGCGTCGCCGCATTCGACGGATGCAGCCGCACGCAGCCATGCGAGGCCGGCCCTCCGAGGCGGCGGATGTCGGTCGTGCCGTGGATGGCGAAGCCATGATAGAAGAAGATCGAGTGTGGCATCGGCGAGTTGTAGTACTTTCTCGAGAACCAGCGCCGCGCCATCATCTGCGGACGGAAGACGCCGCTCGGCGTGCCGTAGCCTCTGCGCCCGGTGGAGATCGGCCAGTTGTAGCGCGGTTGTCCGTTGACGCTCACCGACATGCGCTGCGCGGCCTTGTCGATGTGAACCACGACGTCGGCAAGCGCCGACGGGATCGAGAGCAGCGACCACACGATTGCCGCCGCAACTGCCGGCCGCCAGCCCGACAACAAACTCATGAAACGCCTGCCCTGATGGTATTTTTCGGGCAATTTGCGGGTTCCCGAAGCGGCTTGTAAAGGGCGCACGGGGTCGCGGCCGGGGTTAAGCTTAACCTCGGTACTCAAGCGGACCGGGTCTGGCGAAATTGAGCGGGGGAGACGGACCTTCGCCGGCGCCATGGGTGGTCCGGATCGGCAGAATCCGTGATAGCGTCGGTCGACATGGCGAAGCATCACCATCTCCTCCTGATTCCCCTTCTTTTCCTGTTCGGCATCGTCGGTGCCGTATCCGTGCCAGCACAGGACAAAGGCACGCTCAAACCTAAACCGCTGCCGCCGCTGGCCAATCCCAACGATCCCAAGCTCGGCGCCAAGGAGCTGTTCGGCAGGAAGTATCTGCCCGCAGCGGCCGACAAGCCGAGCGTGTTCGGCTTTTACGCCCATGGCTGCATCGCCGGCGCGGAAGGTCTGCCGCTCAACGGCGACGGCTGGCAGGTGATGCGGCTGTCGCGCAATCGCTACTGGGCGCATCCCGACATGATCGCGCTGGTGAAGCGGCTGGCGAAGAAGGCAAAAACAGATGCCGGCTGGCCGGGCATTCTCGTCGGCGACATGTCGCAGCCGCGCGGCGGCCCGATGCTGACCGGACATGCCAGCCACCAGGTGGGACTCGACGCCGATATCTGGCTGACACCGGCGCCCAACCGGCAACTCTCGCGCAACGAGCGCGAGGAAATGTCGGCGACCATGATGGTGCGCACGGACCGCCTCGACATCGATCCGCGCGTGTTCACCCCTGGCCATCTCGTCGTGATCCGCGCAGCGGCGCAGGAGCCGAGCGTGCAGCGCATCTTCGTCAACGCCGCGATCAAGAAGGCATTGTGCCGCGAGGCCAGGGGCGACCGCGGCTGGCTCTCCAAGGTGCGGCCGATGTACGGCCACGACTATCACTTCCACATCCGCATCAAGTGCCCGCCGGGCTCGGCCGAATGCGAGAGCCAGCCCGGTCCGAGTGAGAGCGAAGGCTGCAAGGCCGGCGATCTGGCCTACTGGTTCAAGGACTCCGTGCTGCATCCCAAGCCGCCCAAGGTGCCGCCGAAGCCGAGGCCGCCGATGACCATGGCGAAATTGCCGCCCGCCTGCCGGGCCGTGCTCAACATGCCAGATGCGAAGCCGTAACCCTGTCCAGCCGATCAGGGATCTGAGCGATAAAGAAGTGGACGGACGGGCTTTACCCGATCCGTCATCCTGATATTCTTAGGTGAGCGACATCCTCATCGACTGCGCGTCGATCGAAGGATTGCCGGAACGGCGCTTCCGCCTGTCGCATGCCTGACATGATCGACGCTGGTTTCCGTGCGCAATGGCGTGCGGAAAGCGGCATGGAGCGCCATCGCATGAAAAAACGCGCCGGAATTCTTGCCGCCCTGCTCGTCCTCGCCGGAACGGCCCTGCCCGCCGCCGCGCAGGACAAGGCCATCACCATATTCGCCGCGACTTCGATGAAGAACGCGCTCGACGAGATCGATGCGGCCTTCACCGCCAGGACCGGCATCAAGGTGACGGCGAGCTATGCCGCAAGCTCCACGCTGGCCAAGCAGATCGAACAGGGCGCGCCGGCCGATATGTTCATCTCCGCCGATACCGCCTGGATGGACTATGCGGCGGCGAAAAGGTCCATCAACGAGTCCTCGCGCATGAACCTGCTCGGCAACAGCCTCGTGCTGATTGCGCCGAAGGATTCGAAGATCGACAACGTCGCGATCGCGCCGGGCTTCGATCTGGCAAGACTGGCGGGCGACGGCCGGATCGCGAGCGGCGACGTCAAGTCGGTGCCATCCGGCAAATACGCCAGGGCGGCGCTGGAGAAACTCGGCGCATGGCAGGCGGCTGAACCGAAATTTGCGATGGCCGACAACGTGCGCGCGGCGCTGACGCTGGTGGCGCGCAACGAGGCCGCGCTCGGCATCGTCTACTCGACCGATGCCAGGATCGAGCCGGGCGTGAAGATCGTCGGCACCTTCCCGGCCGACTCGCATCCCGCGATCATCTATCCCGTCGCCGCGACGGCGACGGCAAAGCCGCAAGCCCTCGACTACCTCGCCTTCCTGCGTTCCACCGCGGCGAAGCACATCTTCGAGCGCCACGGATTCAGATTTCTCGTGAGCCCCATCTCCTGATGTCCGAAATAACACCCGCCGAATGGACGGCGATCCTGCTCTCGCTCAGGGTCGCCGTGATCGCCACGCTGGTCGCCACCCCGTTCGGCATCGCGCTGGCGTGGCTGCTGGCGCGGCGCGATTTCTGGGGCAAGTCGGTGCTGGATGCGCTGGTGCATTTGCCGCTGGTGCTGCCGCCGGTCGTCACCGGCTATCTGCTGCTGCTGAGCTTCGGCCGGCGCGCGCCAATCGGCGCGTGGCTCGCCGACAATCTCGGCGTCGTGTTCGCGTTCCGCTGGACCGGCGCGGCGCTGGCCTGCGGCGTGATGTCGTTTCCGCTGCTGGTGCGCCCGATCCGGCTGTCGATCGAGGCGGTCGACCGCAGGCTGGAGCAGGCCGCAAGCACGCTGGGAGCCGCGCCCTGGCAGGTGTTCGCGACGGTGACGCTGCCGCTGGCGTTACCCGGCATCCTGGCCGGCATGGTGCTCGGCTTTGCCAAGGCGATCGGCGAATTCGGCGCTACCATCACCTTCGTATCCAACATTCCCGGCGAGACCCAGACGATTGCGTCGGCGATCTATTCGCTGATCCAGACGCCGGACGGCGATGCGGCTGCGATGCGGCTGGTGCTTGTCTCCATCGTGATCGCCATGGCGGCGCTGATCGGATCGGAATGGTTCGCGCGGCGCGCATTGCAGCGGCTGCACGGAAACTGACATGCTGCGCGTCGACATCACCAAGCAGCTCGGCGACTTCGCGCTGGAAGCGACCTTCACCAGCGAAGGCCGCGTCACCGGACTGTTCGGCGCCTCCGGCGCCGGCAAGACCACGCTGGTCAACATCATCGCAGGGCTGCTGCGGCCTGATCGAGGCACGATCGCGCTCGACGACACCGTCCTCGACGATACTGCAGGCGGCGTGCATGTGCCGCCACATCGCCGCCGCATCGGCTATGTGTTCCAGGATGCGCGGCTGTTTCCTCACATGAACGTGGTCGAGAATCTCGACTATGGGCGACGGATGAACCGCCTGCCCGACGACCCCGTGCAGCAAAAGCGCGTCACCGAGCTGCTCGACATCGGCCATCTGCTCGATCGCCGGCCCGGAAAATTGTCCGGCGGCGAGCGCCAGCGCGTTGCGCTTGGTCGTGCACTCTTGTCGAAGCCGCGGCTGCTGCTGCTCGACGAGCCGCTCGGCTCGCTCGACGAAGGTCGCAAGGTCGAGATCCTGCCGTATCTGGTGCGGCTGCGCGACGAAGCCAATGTGCCGATGGTCTATGTCAGCCATGATCCGGCCGAGCTGCGCCAGCTTGCCACGCAGATCGTGATGCTGCGAGACGGGCGGATCACGGCGCTCGGCGGCGTGAAGGTGCTGACGGGAACAATGGCCTAGCCCAATCATTTTCAATGCTGGACTTCATGCGCCATCGAGCCGATCCTCGAGCGCGCAAGTGATCCCGGACCGACGAAGCGTCACTGGAACGGAGGTTTGCCATGCCGCATACGACCGGAGCACACGTCTACAAGATTCTCGAACTCGTCGGCTCTTCGGAGAAGAGCATCGAGGACGCCATTCAGAATGCGATCACGCGCGCATCGAAGACCGTACGCGAGATGAAGTGGTTCGAGGTCGTGCAGACCCGCGGGCACATCGAGAAGGGCGCGGTCGCACACTACCAGGTGACGCTGCGGGTCGGGTTTACGCTGGAAGAGTGAGCGTCTCCGTCACACCCCCGCGACTTGCGTCCAGATCTCGGCAAGCCTGCGCTTGAACCTCTGCCGACGTGTCGACGGCGGCGCCTCGTCCTCCTCTTCGGGCAGCCGCAGGCCGACAATGACGACGCGGCCGCCACCGAGGCTGCGAGCGACAAGGACGATGGGATCGAGCGCGAGTTCGGCGCCCTCCTTCGGCGCATGGTCGAGGTGGATGTCGAAGTAATCCGACAGCGTCAGCTTCGCCTGCGCCTCGTTCACCTTGACACCATAGACCTCGGCAAGCTCGCCGAGCGTATGCTCGCCCGACACCATGAAGTCGCCGAGCAGATGCGGATCGGCGGCGCTGGACGGCGTCATGTCGACGAAGAAGCGGTCGAGCGCCTCGGCCTTTTCCGGAGGCGCCAGCAGGTAGAGGTAGTCACCGGGCGCGACCGGATCGGCCTCGGCCGGCGTCAGAATCCGCTCCTCGCGGATGACGAGCGTAGGCTTCGACCAGGACGGGATCAGCCCGCGTCGGATATACAGACTCTTCGCGCTCACGGGATAGCCGACCAGTTGCTGCTCGAGCTGCCCGGGCAAATCCAGTTCCACACGTCGCGGGCCGCGCTCGGCGCGCGGCAGCGCCACATGCAGCCGTCGCGCCGCCGGCGCCAGCGTCCAGCCCTGCAGCAAGAGCGAGATAATGACGACGACAAAGGCGACGTCGAAATAGAGATAGGCCTTGGAGAGGCCGACCAGCATCGGGATCGAGGCAAGGAAGATCGCAACCGCGCCACGCGGGCCGGTCCAGGCGATAAACAGCTTTTCCCGCCAGTTGAAACGGAATGGCGCCAGACACAGGAACACCGCGACCGGTCGCGCCACCACCATCAGCGCCAGCGCCACGATCACGGCAGGTTCGATGCTGTCGAACAGTCGTCTCGGCGAGACCAGAAGACCGAGCAGCACGAACATCACGATCTGCGCCAGCCAGGTTGCCGCATCCAGGAACGTGACGACGGAGTTGTGTGCGCGGGTCGGCCGGTTTCCGACGATGATGCCGGCAAGATAGACCGCGAGAAATCCGGACCCGTGCGCGATCTCGGCCGCGCCGAAAATCACCAGCGCCGCCGTGGTGACGAAGGGCGCGTGCAGGCCCTGCGGCAGCGCGACCCGGTTCAGCGCGATCACGACAACGCGCCCTCCGATCACGCCCATCACAGTGCCGAGCACGGCTTCCCGCGCGAACTCGAACGCGACATGCGCAGCCGAGCTCTGGCCGATCGAGAGGAACTCGACCAGCATCAAGGTGAGGAAGATGGCGAAGGGATCGTTGGTGCCGGACTCCGCCTCCAGCGTCGCGCCGACCCGCGGCCGCAGGCGCAGGCCCTGGGTGTGCACCAGGAGAAAGACGGCTGCCGCATCGGTCGAGGCCACGACGGCGCCGACCAGCAGCGCTTCGGTCCAGTAGATGTCGAGGGCATATTTGGCGACCGGCGCGGTGACCAGCGCCGTCAGAAGCACGCCGGCGGTGGCGAGAACCATCGACGGCGCGAGCACGATGCGGATGCTCTGAAAGCGCGTACGCAGGCCGCCATCGAACAGGATCAGCGCCAACGCCACCGATCCCACCAGATAGGTGGTGTGCACGTCGCTGAACACGAGCCCGCCGGGACCGGCATCGCCCGCCAGCATGCCGATGACGAGAAAGACCAGCAGCAGGGGAGCGCCGAAGCGCAGCGCCAGCAGGCTCGACAGGATACCGGCCATCACCAGGACGGCACCCAGGAGGATCGCGATACTGACCGTGTCGAGAGAAGCCATCAGCCCTGACAAATCATTGCAAATACTTGCAATTGCATCCTTATCGTCGCCACACTTCCGCGCCAACCCCTTTGACGCCGTTAGCAGCGCGGCGGCCTTGTTCTCCCGGAAAAATCGACAACTTCAATGTGGAGTATCGATGATCCGGCCACCGTCCTTGCGAGATTTGGCCCGACAAGCCGGCGGGGCCTCGCGACCGCGTCACCGTCGGGGAAATACGGGTGCATCGGCGCGATGAAGGCGCGCGACATCGCGGTCACCGGCGCGCAGGCCGGCTTGCGCCGACGCCGCCGATCATTAAATTAGGCCTGCAAATCCATCATTTCCCGCCAAAGCACCGAGCCCATGAATTACGTCGAAGCCACCGATACTTCGCTGCGCAAAACCGGCCAGATCAAGCTGCATGGACCCGCGGCGTTCGCCGGCATGCGCAAGGCCGGCAGCCTGGTCTCGAAATGCCTGGATGAACTGACCGACATCGTGAAGGCGGGACTGCCGACATCCACCATCGACGAGTTCGTGCGCGAGTTCGCCTTCAGCCATGGCGCCTATCCGGCGACGCTGATGTATCGCGGCTACCGCTATTCGACCTGTACCTCGATCAACCATGTGGTCTGCCACGGCATGCCCGGCGACCGCGCGCTGAAGGAAGGCGACATCGTCAATATCGACGTCACCTTCATCCTCGACGGCTGGCACGGCGATTCCAGCCGCATGTACCCGGTCGGCGAAATCCCGCGCCG
>JAHCKB010000479.1 GCA_026125985.1 Bradyrhizobium sp. | reverse complement strand
CGACCGCGTTGCAGCGGTCTTTCGCCTGCGCGCGCACCATATCGGCAAGGTTCGCCGGCACTGCCGTGGACATGTCTCTCCCGTGGCTATCGTTGGTTTGCTGTAATGTTACCACGTCATTGCGAGGAGCGAAGCGACGAAGCAATCCAGCTCTTCTGTCACGTTGAAGCGAAGCCGGATTGCCTCGCTTCGCTCGCAATGATGGGGACGGAACTCAGCCCCTCGACACGCGATCCTTCTCGTTCTGGGCCTTGATCGACTCCCGGGCCTTGTTCCAGTCGTCATTGCTCCAGTCGCGAAGCTGATAGAAATTGCCGCCCATGGCGAGCCCCTGTGCGCCGTCCATGGCGATGGTCTCGCCGTTGATCCAGTCGCAGCCGCCGGAGATCAGAAACACCGCGAGGTTCTGCAGTTCCTCCATGGTGCCGACGCGGCCCATCGGATTCATCGCCTTGGTGCGCGCGCCCGCCTCGTCGCCCGGCTTGATGCGCTTGCTCATGCCCTCGGTCGGGATTTCGCCGGGCGCGATCGTGTTGAGGCGGATGCCGTATTTGCCCCATTCCACCGCCAGCGACATGGTCATGGCGTGGATCGCCGATTTGCTCATCGCCGAGGGCACCACATAGGGAGAGCCGTTGCGGACCCAGGTCACCGTGATCGACACCACGTTGCCGCGCTGCTTGGCCGCGATCCAGCGCCGGCCGACCGCATGCGTCACGTAGAAGGTGCCGTGCATGACGATGTTGGCTACCGCATCGAAGCCGCGCGGCGACAGATCTTCCGAGCGCGAGATGAAATTGCCTGCGGCGTTGTTGATGAGGTCGGTGAGGGGGCCGCCGGTCCAGATCTGCTCGATCATCTCGTCGACCGCAATCGCGTTGCGGATGTCGACGCCGTGGCTGATCACGCGTCCGCCGTGCAGGTCCATCAGTTCGGTTGCGGTTTCGTCGCAGACGATCTTGCGGCGGCCGCAGATATGCACCTCCGCCCCCAATTGCAGGAATTTGGCCGCCATGGCCTTGCCGAGGCCGGTGCCGCCGCCGGTTACGAGAATGCGCCGCCCGGCGAGAAGCTGATCGTTGAACATCGGTTCCACCCAAGGGATTTGTCTGTTAATTGGTCGATTGACTAAACCCGAATGACGGCCTTTGTGTAAAGCCGCAACAAGAAGCAGGTGAGGAGAATACGCATGGAAGATCGCGTCTCGATATCGATCGCGGACGGTATCGCCGACGTCCGGCTGGTGCGCGCGGACAAGATGAACGCGCTGGACCAGGCGATGTTCGAGGCGCTGGTAGCGGCTACCGACCGGCTTTCAAAGGAGAAATCCGTCCGGGTGGTGGTGTTGTCCGGGGAGGGGCGGGCGTTCTGCGCGGGCCTCGACATGGGCCGCTTCGCCGCCATGAAGGAGAAGGGCGGTAATGGAGTGCCGGGCGGCGAGAGCCGCGACCTGACCAAGCGCACCCATGGCCTGGCCAATTTCCCGCAGCAGGCGGTATGGGGCTGGCGGCAGCTCCCGGTGCCTGTGATTGCCGCGATCACGGGCGTCGCCTTCGGCGGCGGCTTCCAGCTTGCGCTTGGGGCTGACATCCGCCTGATGGCGCCGGATGCGCGGATGTCGATCATGGAGATCAAATGGGGCCTGGTGCCGGACATGGCGGGCACGCCGATCCTGGCGAGCCTCGTGCGCGACGACATCCTGCGCGAGCTCACCTATACCGGCCGCATCTTCTCGGCGCAGGAAGCCATGAGCTACGGCCTCGCCACCCGCATCTGCGACGATCCGCGAGCGGCTGCGCTGGAGATGGCGCGCGAGATCGCCGGCAAGAGCCCGCATGCGATCCGCGCCGCCAAGCGCATGATCAACAATCTCGCCGTCGATCCCGGCCCGGCGCTGCTCGCCGAATCCGTCGAGCAGCAGAAGCTGATCGGCGGCCCCAACCAGACCGAAGCCGTCCGCGCCAACCTTGAGAAGCGCGCGCCGCGCTTTGCGGAGGCGGGGTAGCTCCACCGTCGTTCCGGGGCGGCTCGCAGAGCCGAGCCCGGAACCTCGAGATTCCGGGTCTGGTGCTTGCGCACCATCCCGGAATGACAGCGGCCAGCAACCCGACACAAGAATCGGAAAACGACAATGTCCTCTCTCTTCCACGGCATCATCAGCGGCCAGCGCAAACGCAGCCACGACGAGGTCGCCGACCGCGCCGACCGCATCGCTTCGGGCCTGAAGTCGCTCGGCGTCGC
>JAHCKB010000478.1 GCA_026125985.1 Bradyrhizobium sp. | reverse complement strand
CTACGTGCTGGGCGCGGTGTTCGACATCCCGCACGGCCACACCTCCTGCATCATGCTGCCGTCGGTGATGCGCTGGAACAAGTCGGCCAATGCCGCGCGTCAGGCGCTGGTCGCCGCCGCGATGGGGCATCCCGGCGAGGATGCCGGCGACGTCCTCGACGCCTTCATCCGCGGCCTTGGCATGCCGCGCAGCCTCGCCGAGGTGAAGGTTGGCCCCGAGCAGTTCGACCGCATCGCCAAACAGGCGATGGGCACGCCGTGGGTGCCGCGCAACCCGCGCCCGATCCCGGGGCCGGAGCAAGTGAAGGAGATCCTCGAGCTGGCGGCGTAAGTCGCGATTGAGCGCCGACGCTCGTACGACAACTCATGTAGTTGCACATTGGTATCATTTTATACTACGGTGCGTGCGGACACCATGCGGGGATCCGTGATCGCCCTGATCGATCGTATTCAGCAGCACTTCCGGCGGCAGCAGCGTGGCAGTAGAGAGCTCCTCCCCTCCCTGGTCCATCCCTCCATATCGGCGGCGGTAGAAGCGACCGTGGCATCGAGGCTCGGCTGTGTCGTCACGCATATCGAAAGCGTGCAGGTGAAAGGCGACAAGCCGGACGCATCCAGACGCAAGCGCAAGTACATGAGGCACGTGCTGCGCGCTGGCGCACCTGTGAATCGCGAGCTGATCGTCTTCACGAAGACCGGTTGGCATAACGAATCCGAGGGCGTCGAACGCTTCCTGGCCGAGCAGTCGGTGCCAGAGTTCAGGGCACCGGGATTCTATGGACGGGCCGCCACGGTCGAGGGCGATACCGGAATCTGGGAATACATGTCGCACGGCCTCCCGCAGCTGATGACCTTGTCGCGGGACGATCTGCGCCGCGTCGTCCGCGCGGCAGCGGCGGTCAATGCCCTGACGCCCGACGCCGTCCGGCACGTGCCGGGCCTGCGCGTCGGCACGATGTACAGGGAGCCGGTCGCCGACAAGCTACGGGCCGCTCTGCTCGCGGAAGAGACGATGCTGCAGCGCGACCCGTCCCTGCGCGATGCGCTGGACAGGTTCGCGGCGCTCGAAGCCGGAGCGCTGGCGCGGCTCGCGTCGATCGGCGATCGCTATTTCTCCCATCAGGATATCTCCGGCGGCAACGTGCTGGTCGGCCCTGCGCCGGCCGCGGTCGTGATCCTGGATTGGGAGTCGGCCGCAATCGCTGCGCCAGGCGCTTCTCTGCGCCGCCTCGAAAGGCTGGATGCCGAGACGCGGCTGGAAGCTGCACAACATTACGTCGATTGCCTGCAGGCCAAGGGCATGTTCCTCGAGGTCGCCGACGTCCTTTTCGTGATGTGCACCGTGAACGTGTTTGCCAGGCTGCATAATGGCGCCGCGCAACTCTCTCATGATCTGAAGCTGGCCAGGAAGAACATCCGGTCCACGCTGACGCGCGCTCCCGCCTATCTCCTGTAGCATTGGAGCCTTCGGGCGGCTCCAGCTCAGAGGATGAAGGACACGGCGCTGATGGCGGAGTGGTTGCCGGCGATCCAGATGCGGGAATCGACCGAGCCGTTATTGTCGACGAAGAGATGGATCGCCGTCCGGTTGTTGAGGGAGTCGTAGGCCACGCCGATGTCGCCGGCGCCACCGACCGTGCCGTCGAGATGGAACGCCTGGTCGCCGGCTACCGTCGTGTCCGCATCGATCAGCTGCAGGTCGATCCTGTCGACGAGCTGCAGGTAGGAGATCGTGTCGGAGGTGTTGAACGTCGAATCGGAAAGGGCGGTGAACACGAACCGATCGGCGCCGTCGCCGCCGGTCAGCGTGTCCTTGCCGCCCAGCCCGGAGAGGATGTCGTCCCCCTCGCCGCCCTCCAGACGGTTCGCGAGGCTGTTCCCGGTGAGGGTGTCGGCGAAATCCGATCCGGCAAGATTCTCGATGGAGGAGTAGGAGTCGCCCTCGGCATCGCCGGTGTTGATTTCCGGCGCGGCAAGGCTGGCAACGACGCCGACATGCGCGTTGGCGTAGCTGGCGGTGTCCGATCCGCCGTTGCCGCGCAGCGTGTCTCCGCCGCCGTCGCCCATCAGGACGTTGTCGGCGTTGTTGCCTTCGAGCCAGTCGCCGAAGTTGTGGCTCCCGGTCAGGTTCTCGATGGATATGAATGTGTCGCCGGTGGCATCGCTGTCGTTGAGGCTCGGATTGGCCAGGCTGGCGCTGACGCTGCTCAGCGCGCCGACGTAGCTTGCCGTGTCCAGTCCC
>JAHCKB010000477.1 GCA_026125985.1 Bradyrhizobium sp. | reverse complement strand
CGCCCATGACGAGCGCCGGGAAGTTACCCGCCATCGCCAGCGAGAACGCCCACCCGACCATGGCCAGGATGTCTCCCGGCTTGGTCGCGGCCGTCGCCGCGGCGACGATCGCCACGATCAGCAGCAGGACGCGGGCGACGATCAGCCGGCGCGCGGTCGGCGCGTTGGGGTCGATCATCTTGTAGTAGACGTCGTGCGACAGCGCGTTGGCGATCGCAAGCAGCAGCCCGTCCGCGGTGGAAAGAGCTGCGGCGAGACCGCCGGCGGCAACGAGACCTGCGATCACATAGGGAAGGCCCGCGATCTCCGGCGTGGAGAGCACGATCACGTCCGTGTTGATCACGAAGTCCTGCAACCGGATGACGCCGGGATGGCCTGCGACCGCTTTACAGGCAGCAACGACGGCGTCGAGATTGACGGCGTTCTTTCCGCAAATCTGGATCAGCCCAAGTTCGCCCCAGTTGAACAGCCAGGGCCGAATGTTCGCCAGATCCCGCCCGATGATGTTGGTGTACACCTCGAGCTTCGAGAAGGCGGCATAGGCGGGCGCCGAGAAGTAGAGCAGGAAGATGAACAGCAGCGACCACGCAACCGACTGGCGCGCCTCACGCACGGATGGCGTGGTGAAGTAGCGCATCAGGATGTGTGGCAGCGACGCCGTTCCCACCATCATGCACAGGATGATGGCGAAGAAGTTGAGCGGCGTGTAGCTGAGGAACGGCTGAATGTGCGGCTTCAGAGCCGCTGCCGTCGCAAGGCCGGATTTGATCATCTCCTGCTCGCGCGCCGTGATGTCCGCGATCGCCTTGCCGTAGGTGAGCTCGGGGATCGGGATGCCGTAGATCTTGGTGGACAGGATCACGATCGGCGTCAGGTAGGCGATGATCAGCACGATGTACTGTGCAACCTGGGTCCAGGTCACCGCCCTCATGCCGCCCAGCATCGAGCAGACGAGGATGCCGACCAGACCGGCGAACACGGCGATCTCGAACTGCATCCCGAGGAATCGCGAGGCGATGATACCGGTGCCGTAGATCTGCGCCGTCACATAGGTGAAGGAGCAGGCGACCAGCACGACCACGCCGAGGGCGCGGGCGAAGTTGCCGCCGTATCGGAACGCCAGGAAGTCGGGAACCGTGTAGGCGCCGAACTTGCGCAGGTACGGACCGATCAGGATCGAAACCAGCACGTAGCCGCCGGTCCATCCGAGCACCCAGGCCAGGCCGTCATAGCCCAGCAGGAACAGCGTACCCGCCATGCCGACGAAGGACGCGGCCGACATCCAGTCGGCGCCCGTCGCCATGCCGTTGTACAGGGCCGGCACGCTGCGGCCTGCGACGTAGTATTCCGAGACCTGCGCGGTTCGCGAGAGGATGCCGATGATGGCGTAGACCGCGAGCGTGAAGAACACGAACAGGTAGCCGAGGATCTTGTTCGGCACGCCGAGCTGTTCAAGAATCGCGATCAGGATCACGAAGGCCAGGAACCCGCCGGTATAAATACCGTACACCTTGCCCAGGTTGTTGAGGAAGTCGGAACTTCCCTTTGCTGCTGTCGCCATCTCAGTTGCTCCCCTCGTCTTCCTCGGCGAAGCCGAACTCGCGATCGATGTTTTCCTGCTGTTTCGCGAATACGAACAGCATGACGACGAAGGCGATCAATGAACCCTGCGCGGCCATGTAGAAGCCGAGCGGGAATCCGAGGACCGGAATGATGATCTTGTTCAGCGGCACCACGAACATGTGGACGACGTAGCCGAAGAAGAACCAGAGGACGAGATGCGTCAGCATCAGGCGCGTCGTCTTGCGCCAGTGGGCCTCTTCCCTTTGTTTTAGATCTGCAGAATCAGGCATAGGTCGCGATTCCTCTCTCAGAATGCCGGCAACCGATTGCCGGCATCGATAATCGAGGGGAATGCAATCCCGCCCTACGGTCCCCCCTTGCCGCCGCTCCAGCCGGTCTTCCCCTCGGCTTGAAACGCCTCCGGCCGCTCGCTGCTGACGAGCCGCCGGAATAGACAAAGCCTTACATCAGGATCGGCAAAGCCATTATTATACTTTCGGTGGCAAGCCGGATGTTGCGACTGCGAAGGACGGTCTTGCGCAAGACCGGCAAGGCTTTGCAATGGCCGTGGAAACGCGGGATAAGCCGGAATGCGCGGCGGGATCGGATCACCATGAACTTGTTGAAAAAGCTGTTTCGGCGCCCTGTTCCGATCCGCGACGTCGAAGCGCTGGCGGAT
>JAHCKB010000476.1 GCA_026125985.1 Bradyrhizobium sp. | reverse complement strand
GTCGACGCCTGGCGTGATGCGATCGAGAAACTCGATCACCGTGACGTCCGAGCCGAGCCGGCGCCATACCGAGCCCAGTTCCAGCCCGATAATGCCCGCGCCCACCACGACGAGCCGCTTGGGCACCGCGTCCAACTCCAGCGCGCCCGTCGAGGAAACGATCTTCTTCTCGTCGACAGTGACGCCAGGCAGCGGCATCACTTCCGAGCCCGAAGCGATCAGGATGTTCTTCGTGGTGAGGGTGTCCTTCGCGGTGCCATCGGCGCCGACCACGGTCACCGCGCCGGCCTTCTCGATGCGGCCCATGCCCTGGAACGCCGTGATCTTGTTCTTCTTGAACAGGAACTCGATGCCCTTGGTGGTGGCGCCCACCACCTCGATCTTGCGCTTCATCAGCTGGGCGAAGTCGAGCGCGGGAGCTCCGACCACGATGCCGTGTGCGGCGAGGTCGTGTCCCGCTTCCTCGAAGAGATGCGAGGATTGCAGCAGTGCCTTGGAGGGGATGCAGCCGACATTGAGGCAGGTGCCGCCAAAGGTGCCGCGCTTCTCGACTACCGCCACCTTCATGCCGAGCTGGGCAGCGCGGATCGCCGCGACGTACCCGCCGGGGCCGGTGCCGATGACGACGAGGTCGTAGGTTTCGCCCGCCATCTCAGACGCCCAGCAGCAGGCGTTCGGGGTCCTCGATGCACTCCTTCACGCGCACCAGGAACAGCACGGCCTCGCGGCCGTCGATGATGCGATGGTCGTAGGAGAGCGCGAGATACATCATCGGCCGCGCCTTGACCTCGCTGCCCACGACCATCGGCCGCTGCTGGATCTTGTGCATGCCGAGGATGCCGGACTGCGGCGCGTTGAGGATCGGCGTCGACATCAGAGAGCCGTAGATGCCGCCATTGGTGATGGTGAAGGTGCCACCCTGCATCTCGTCGATCTTGAGCTGGCCGTCGCGGGCACGGCGGCCGAAATCGGAAATGGCCTTCTCGATGTCGGAGATCGATTTTTGGTCGCAGTCGCGCACCACGGGAACGACGAGGCCCTTGTCGGTGCCGACGGCAATGCCGACGTGGTAGTAGTTCTTGAAGATCAGGTCGCTTCCGTCGATTTCGGCATTGACGGCCGGAATGTCCTTCAGTGCCTGCACGCAGGCCTTGGTGAAGAAGCCCATGAAGCCGAGCTTGGTGCCGTGCTTCTTCTCGAACACGTCCTTGTATTGCGAACGCAGCGCCATGACGTTGGTCATGTCGACCTCGTTGAAGGTCGTCAGCATGGCGGCCGTGTTCTGCACGTCCTTCAGTCGGCGCGCGATGGTCTGGCGCAGCCGTGTCATCTTCACGCGCTCCTCGCGTGCGGCGTCATCGGCCGGCGACGGCGCACGAACCTGCACGGCAGCGGCGGGCTGATTGACCGGGGTCGGTGCGGAGGCGGCCTTCTCGATCGCGGCCAGCATGTCGCCCTTGGTGACGCGGCCATCCTTGCCGGAGCCCGGCACGGTGGAGGCATCGACGCCGCTTTCGGCGGAGAGCTTGCGCACTGACGGGGCGAGCGGGGCATCCGATGGTGCCGCTTTCGCGGCCGGCGCAGGTGCAGGTGCTGCAGCAGCGGGCTTGGCAGCGGCCGGGGCCGCAGCAACCGCAGCGGGCTTTGCGGCACCCGCGGCGCCGTCATTGATCTGGCCGAGCAGCGCGCCGACCGCAACGGTCTCGCCGTCCTTGGCAACGATCTCGCCGAGCACGCCGGCAGACGGTGCGGGCACTTCGATGGTGACCTTGTCGGTCTCAAGCTCGACCAGCGGCTCGTCCACCGCCACGGCCTCGCCCGCCTTCTTGAACCAGCGGCCGATGGTGGCCTCGGTCACGGATTCACCCAGCGTCGGAACGCGAATTTCAGTCATGGTTTTTCCTCAATACCCTTGAGCATCAAATTTCTTCGGTGCCGCCGCCTGCGAATGCGGGCGATCCGGTACGCCGGGACGCGGCGTACGGGATGCCGATGCGGGGCGTCACCGTCAGTTCAAAGCCTCGTCCAGGAACGCCTTGAGCTGCGCCACATGCTTGGACATCAGGCCGGTGGCCGTCGCCGCCGATGCGGCACGGCCGGCGTAGCGCGGACGGCGGTTCGGCGCATGGATCTGGTTCAGCACCCATTCGAGATAGGGCTCGATGAAGTGCCAGGCGCCCATGTTGCGCGGCTCCTCCTGGCACCAGACGATCTCGGCGCCCTTGAAGCGCGACAGCTCCAGAACCAGCGCCTTCAGCGGCACCGGATAGAGCTGCTCGACGCGCAGCAGATAGATGTCGTCGATGCCGCGCTTCTCGCGCTCCTCGTAGAGGTCGTAGTAGACCTTGCCGGAGCAAAGCACGACGCGACG